>CBFDAZ010000016.1:0-19720 GCA_965602825.1 uncultured bacterium | reverse complement strand
CCATCGCTCATTGCCTCCCGAATGCTTGTCCGGACCGTAAGCCCGAAGGGCTGTCCGGATCCGTGCTATCGCCCGGTCAACTCCTTCTGGAGGTCGGACGGAACTCGTTCATAGCTCCAAGGCTGCATCGTGTAAGTGCCGCGGCCCTGAGTCATGTCTCGCAGCGAGGTCGAATACTGAAACATGCTGCCCAACGGCGCCAGACCAGCGATCACCTGAGTTCCACCGGCCCCCGCTTCCATGCTCACCACCCGACCACGACGAGCGTTCAGATCGTTGGTCACATCACCCATCGAGCCCTCGGGCGTCACGACTTCGACCTGCATCACCGGCTCCATCAACGCAGGCTCCGCGAACTCCACAGCGCGCCGAAAGGCGTCGCTGGCAGCCACCTTGAAGGCCAGGTCTGACGAGTCCACGTCGTGAGCCTTCCCGTCAACCAACACCGCCCTGACATAGTCAACCGGGTAGCCGGCCAGGACGCCGCTGGCCATGGCCTCACGAACTCCGGCCTCAATGGCCGGCTTGAACTCCGCCGGGACCCGATCGCCCTTCGTCTCGTCCACAAACTCGAAGTTCACGTCATCTCCCGTCGGTTCGAGCCGAAGCGAGACTACTGCGTACTGCCCGTGGCCCCCGGTCTGCCGAATGCACTCTCCCCATGCCTGGGCCACGGTCGTGATCGTCTCCTTGTAAGCCACCTGGGGCGTGCCGACCCGTGCATCGACCCTGAACTCCCTCAGAAGACGGTCCTTGATGATCTCCAGATGCAGCTCACCCATCCCGGAGATGATCTGCTGGCCCGTCTCCGCGTCCGTTTTGGACGCAAACGTCGGGTCTTCGTCCACAAGGCGCTGCAGAGCCTTGGCAAGCTGCTCCTCGTCCGGCTTCGTGCGGGGCTCGATGGCCATGGAGATGACCGGCTCCGGGAAGGCCATGCTCTCGAGCACGATCGGCGCCTTCCGGTCGCAGAGCGTGTCCCCCGTTGTCGAGGTGTTCAGTCCGACGGTCGCGACAATGTCCCCTGGGCCGATCTGGTCGATGTCTTCACGCCGGTTGGCGTGCATTCGCAGCAGTCGGCTGGCCCGCTCTTTGCGGCCGGTGCGCGGGTTGAGGACTGACTGGCCTTTCTTCAGCGTGCCCGAGTAGACCCTGATGTAACACAGGCGGCCCGTGAACGGATCGCTGATGACCTTGAACAGGAGCGCGCAGAAGGGCTCCTGCGGGTCGGGCTTGCGCCGTTCCTCACTGCCCTTCTCCGGATGGACACCAGCTACATCAGGGACATCGATCGGCGACGGCAGGTAGTGCACGGCCGCATCCATCAGCGGCTCGATGCCAATGCCCCGAAGTGCCGATCCGCACAACACGGGAACGAGCTCACAATGGAGCGTCGCACGGCGCAACGCAGCCATCAGCTCCTCGGGGGGCGGTTCTTCACCCTCCAGATACTTCCGCTCCAGACCCTCATCCCGTTCGGCCAGCGTGACCACCAGGTGGTCGCGGAAGGTCTCCACCAGCTCGGCCATGTCGGCCGGCACGGCCCCCCGGTCCGGATCACCATCGGGCTCGTCCCCGTAGATCAGAGCCTCCCGCCCGATGAGGTCCACGACTCCCCGGAAGTCCGCGTGGGCGCCGATCGGCAGTTGCACGGCCACAACGGGGGCGCCGAGCTTCGAACGCATCTGGTGCAGCACATCGTGGAAGTGCGCACCCATTCGATCCATCTTGTTGATGAAAGCGATCCGCGGTATCCGGTAGCGATCCGCCTGTCGCCACACCGTCTCCGATTGCGGCTGCACGCCGCTGGCGGCACAGAACAAGGCGACACATCCATCCAGTACGCGCAGGGATCGCTCAACTTCGACTGTGAAATCAACGTGCCCGGGGGTGTCGATGATGTTGACGAGGAGGTCGCGCCATTCGCAGGCGGTGGCTGCAGAGGTGATGGTGATGCCGCGCTCCATCTCCTGGTCCATCCAGTCGGTCTGCGTCGTGCCTTCGTCCACCGATCCAAGGCGATGGATGCGGCCGGTGCGGAATAGCATGTACTCGGTCGCCGTGGTCTTCCCGGCGTCGATGTGAGCCGCTATCCCGATGTTCCTCATTTTGGAGAGAGGAATGGACTCCGTCACTGCAGCACACCCGTTCGTCGGTCTCTCGAAACCCCATGTGTATTGTAGGCTGGGTCAGCCGTTCGCAGTTAGGCCCCCGGCACGGACCTGCCGCTGGGGGCCCTGGCCCGGTATGGGTCATGTTACCAGCGATAGTGAGCGTACGCCTTGTTGGCCTCAGCCATCCTGTGCATCTCGTCTTTGCGCCGGATCGCGTTGCCTTCGCCCTGGGACGCCTCCCACAGCTCGCGGGCGAGCCTGTCCCTCATCGAGCGCTCGGGGCGCTCGCGCGCGAACTGCACGAGCCAGCGGATCGCCAGACTCAGTCGCCGGTCGGCTCTGACCTCGATCGGGACCTGGTACGTGGCCCCGCCCACCCGGCGGCCTCGGACCTCGAGCATCGGCATTGCGTTGCGGATCGCCTTCTCGAGCACGTCCAGGGGGTTCGTCTCGTGCTCTTCCTGGATCTGCTGCAGTGCGCCGTAGAAGATCTCCTCGGCCTTGCTCTTCTTGCCACCCTTGATAAGCTTGTTGATGACCCGGTGGCACAACACGCTGCCGATGATGGGGTCCGGATCGAGCTGGCGTCTGGGCACCGCACCCTTACGGGGCATTCGACCGCACCTCTCCTCTGGGGGCTCTCAGGGCTGATGAGTCGCTGCTACTTGGGTCGTCGCGTGCCGTACTTCGAGCGCCCACGCCGGCGCTCTTCTACACCGGCCGCATCGTACACGCCGCGGACAACGTGATACTTGACCGAGTTGAGATCCTTGACCCGGCCGCCACGGATAAGCACTACGGAATGCTCCGAGATGTTGTGGCCCTCGCCGGGTATGTACGCCGTCAACTCCTCGCGGTTAAACAGCCGTACCCGCGCCACCTTGCGGAGCGCGGAGTTCGGTTTCTTCGGGTTCAGGGCCCAAACGCGCGTGCAGACGCCCCGCCGCTGGGGAGCGCCGTCCACGATACGGGACCTGCGCTTGATGGCATTCCAGTTGACCCTCAGCGCCGGGGACTTCGTCTTCTTGTGCTTGGCCTTACGGCCTTTCCGCACGAGCTGGTTGATCGTAGGCACCAGACCACTCCTCGGATCCTGGTATCCTGCCAAGAACGTCTAAGCCCCTCGCAAACGCACGAGGGGCTCACGAAAGCCGGGTGAGCTCGTGGCTCCAAGGCTAAGTTGAGTCAGCCTACAGCGCAGCCCAAGGATAGCCCTCGTACGCTTTACTGGGGCGCTCGCAGAGAACGAGTACGAGCCGCCACCATCAGACAACCCCGCCACCATTTATGCCAAGCCCATGACAGTCCGGCGCCCCACTGGCGCCTCACGACGCCATTTTCCAGGAACGCCGCTTACCATGGGCGACGCAGGCGGTTAGTATACTCAACGGCGGAACGGGTGTCAATACCGTTCTTGCCGTTCTCCGCGGGCGTCAGAGCCGGACCCGCGGGAGCCCCCGGAAAGCTCCACCCGTGGGTCAACAACACCCCATCCGACGCAGGTGTTTCGGGTCCCGCAACACAATCCAGAGCTGGTCTTGCAGGCAGCGTATTCCTCCGAACTTTCGAGGTAGCACCCGCATGGCTCGCGTGGCCCTCGTTGAATGCAAAGAGAGTCCATTGGAGAGCGTGCGCCAGTTGACCCGGCTCTGTGGTGCCGACGTGGCCGTTCCGCGCGGAGCCAAGGTGCTGGTGAAACCGAACCTGCACGGTGGCCACGGCCACACGGCGGCCCGCGTCATCGGGGCCGTCTGCATGTGGGCCTACGAGCAGGGCGCCGCCCATGTCTACGTGGGTGACGGGCCGTTCTGGGGCTGTTCGGCAGAGCAGGCAGATGACTACTTCCGCGGCGCGGGGCTCCATGAGGCAGCCGCCGAAAGCGGCGCGGAAGTCGTGAACCTTCACACTCTCCCCTACCGGATCCTGCAGCCGGACGATCCCGCTCTTCCCGACCGGATCGGCGTGTCTTCCCTTCTCTTCGAGTGTGATGTCGTCATCAACTTGCCGCTGCTCAAGACCCACTTCAACACACTGATGACCCTCGGCATCAAGAACCTCAAGGGGTGCATCAGGCCGCAGGACAAACGCCGGTTCCACGAGATGGAGCTCAACGCGGCGGTGGCGGCACTATGCCGCCTGATCGCTCCGAGGATCTCAGTGACCCTTCTGGACGCAACAACGGCCGTGGAGGGAATGGGTCCGGCGGCGGGCACGGAGATAGAGATGGGGTTGCTCGCCGCTTCCGCGGACATCGTGGCCGTCGACTCCGTGGCCTGTTACCTCGCGGGCATCGATCCCAGCGAAGTGCGCCTGATCCGGGACTGTGCTCAGGCGGGTCTGGGGGAGATGGACCTCTCCCGTATCCGAGTCGCCGGCGAGGACCCAGCCCGGCACCGGCGGCGCTTCCGCCGGCCGAATGAAGAGATCGCCGAGCACTTCCCCGGCCTGCAGATCGTCACCGACGGGGCCTGCAGTGGCTGCGCGATGAACCTCCTCGAGGCCCTCGCGAGCATCCATCAGGCCGGCGAATCGGTGCGCGTTCCCGCTGTCGCGATCGGCGGGAGAAGCCGCATATTGGCCGGCCTGACCGTGGGGAACTGCACCCAACGATGCGAGGCCGCCGGCGAGCACCTCGACGGGTGCCCGCCTTCGACCGAGGAAATACGGCGCGCGCTCTGCCAACAGGAGGGCTCGTGATGAGCCCCGCTATCGGCGACTCACCGTCCAGGGCTATCGGCCGCGTCCGTCAGATGCACCTTGCTCCGCGAGGTCGTCAGGCCAACTTCCCCCGTGCCTTCGCCCAGTAGCTGGCTGACAATCTCAACGTTCTCCTGCAACTCCTCGGGCGCCATTACACCCACTGCCACCGTGTCGATCGGTTTGACCCGTTCGTAGACGAAGGTGAACCCAGGGATCGGGGTAATCCGGCCGGAGGCGAGGGGCTTGATGACGACAATTGGCTTGGGGCAGTTGCGGATGATGCGCTCCTGCCACTCGACTTCCACCTGACAGAGAAATCCCAGCGAGTTCAACGGCAGGATGAATGTCTCCGCATCGTAACCGTGTTTGACGGCCAACGGGACCGCCTCCGGCCGGTGCGTCGAGACACCGGGGATCATCCCTTGACTCCGGATATAGTCGAGCGCCTCGGGGAGCTCGGTGATCTGGTCCTCACGCAGATTCAGGTTCCGCTCGATGAAGGAGGTGTGCGGCATGCAGATCTCGACACCCCAGTCCCGGCACTGGTCGATCCCGGCCTTCAGCTCGGCCAGGGACGGCCCGCTCGGTGTGCAGGCCCAGTTGAGACGGAACCCCGTCGCCTCTTCCAGTTTCACCCGCAGCCGGGCGAAGCGCTCGTTGTTGCCGCTCACAAACAGGTTGACGCCCGAGCGGGCGCAGCACTCGAGCATCTCGTAGAGCCGATCATCGTTGAAGTGGCGCTTCAGCCAGGTATCCCGGGCGCGGGAGAGGTGCGAGAATCCGAAGAAGCTGTTGCTGCCGCACGCGAGTCGAGTGACGGTCAGTTCGCCAATGCGGGTCGTTGGTAGGGCCATTCTGGTTGGATGCCTCCCTGGGGCCGCCGTTAACGCCTGACCGATTCGCTGTGGAGTGGAGCTCTCCTCCAGGTGACTGACTCGAGGCTGCGGGCATCTGCCTCGCCGGACGGGCTGCCATCTCCAATGACCGGGAGGGAATGAACGGTCCCCTGCGGGAGGGCGTTCCTATAGTACGGGAGAAGAGTGCGGGGTCGGCGGCAGGGGCTGTCGTAACGGCACTGCTGCGCAAATCCCCTCGGGAAGCAGATGCCGATGCGGCAGGCTCTCCGATCTATCCTGAGCTGGGCACGGCGCCGGAGGTTGGTTGTTGCCACCTGCCTTGTCCTCGCGATCGGGCTCTGGCTGGCGCTGCCGCGTATCGCTGCTCACTTGTTCTACAACAGCTCCCCCCCAATGCGCCACGCCTACCGTACCTGGCTCGCCTCCTCGCATCACTCTGTGCCATGCAGCGGCTGCCACGACCAGCCTGGGATCGCCGGCATGCTGCGCGCGGTCTGGGCCAATACAGGGCGGTCGGGCGCGGAGAGAGGGGGCCAGACGGCCAGTTCGGGCATGGAGGCCCCGCCGTCGGCGCGCTGCCTTTCGTGCCACCTATCCGGGGAGATGCCGGAAGAGATCGTCTATCACCTGATGACCGTCACCCATCAGGAGCACCTCGATCGCGGCGCCGAATGCTCCGATTGTCACGCGAACGTCGTCCACGCCGTCGATGGTCCCTTTGCCAGCACACCGACCATGGAGTCATGCCTCGTCTGCCACGATAGCGACGAGGCCCCCGACCGCTGCTGCCTGTGTCACCTCGACCTCGGCGATGGGCATCCGCCCCGCTACGTCGCTGACTACCCGGACCCGCACCGCAAGTACGTCCCTCTCCCCGAGGATGACCTCTGCCGACGCTGTCACGGGGACTATGTCCACGACTGGACGGAAGGGCACGAGGAGGCAGCGCAGGAGAAGCCGGAGAGCTGCCGGGCTTGCCACCGAGATGAGTTCTGCCGCTCGTGCCACACCGAGGGCCGTCCCGAGACGCACACTGTTGACTTCGGGACCAGCCATGAAGAGGCGATTCGGGCAACACCGGATCTCTGTCAACTGTGTCACCGAACGGGCTTCTGTCTGAGTTGCCACCAGCAGAACCCGCCGCAAGACCACCAACCGGCGACGTTCGTTCGTTCACACAGCACGGTTGCATCGACCAGCCCGGGCCTCTGTCGCACGTGCCATCCACCGACGGAGTGCGACTCCTGCCACCGCGGGATGAGGCCGTCCGACCATGGGAGTCAATGGATCCACAGACATGGTCAATCGGCCTCTCGGCGTCGGTCTCGGTGCCTGGAGTGCCACAACACCAGCTACTGCGATACCTGTCACCGCATCCCCATGCCGCATCCGAAGGACATCCAGTCCGCTCACGGCCCGATAGCGCTGGGCCGCTACGGACGATACTGCTCTTTGTGCCACAGCGACGATGAATGCGCCGCTTGCCATGCCGAGAGCCGGCCTGCCTCCCACAGCGCGGAGGACTGGCCCACGCAACACGCCAACTCGGAGGCGGACAGCCCTCTTTGCGCGTTGTGTCATGGGATCACTGGGTGCATCGATTGCCACGGCCTGGCAATACCGCACCCGGACGATTGGCTGTTGAAGACGCATGGTCCCGAGACCACCAAGAGCCCGGATGTCTGCAGTCGGTGCCACAAGCCCGACTACTGCATGACCTGCCATGAGAGCGTGCCGCTCAAGACCCACGAGGCCGGGGATTTCTTGGCGACGCACGGTGCTAAGCCCGAAGATGAACCTGAGTGTGCCCTCTGTCACGCCCGGGAGGCCAGACAGGACGCCTGCCTCTTCTGTCATCGCGGCATCCCGATGCCACATCCGGAAGGCTATGCGCTAGACCACAAGGCGCACGCATCCTACGAACGGGAGGGACCTTGTCTGGCCTGTCATGAGTTAGAGTATTGTAAGCTCTGCCATGATGATGTACCGTAGGCCGGCCTATCCAGCATGGAGGGGCAGCGGATGCCCAGACTACCCCGATGGCCAGGCAGTTGTAGACGCAGGAACCCCGGCATACTCCTGCTGGGCGGGGTCGCTCTCCTGGCACTTGCCGGCTGCCTGGCTGTTATTGCTCAGGAAGTGGCACAGAGCATCCCGGAGGACGCGGAGTACACCACCTCCAAGTTGTGCGGCATGTGCCACAAGGACGAACAGGCCATCTACGACGAGACGACCCACGGCAAGTACGAGCTACCCGAGGGCGTCCAGGAGCCTTGGCGACACTCGACCGGCTGGGACGAGGAGACTGGCGAAGCCGCCGAGGCGGGGGTTGGCTGCGAGGCTTGCCACGGGCGCGGGAGCGCGCACGTGAAGGGCGCCGCAAAGGACGAGGTGGACGAGACCGCTCTCACCATCAATTCGCTCAAGCTGGAGACCAACGACCAGCGCCTCTCGATCTGTGCCCAGTGCCATGCCCGGTACACCGTTGCCGAAGGCGAGCCGCGAGTTGACTTCACTCCCGGGGAGAACCTGCTTGAGAAGGTCACGTTGCTGCCGCCGGAAGAGGGCCAGGAGCGGCAAGAGGTCAACGAATTCGTACTCAGCAAGCACTACAAAGAGAACGGCATGGGCTGCATACAGTGTCATACCTCCCACAGCGAGGGCGTCCAGGAGGGTCAGTTGCGTAAGCCCATCAACGACCTGTGCGCGCCGTGCCATCACGAGGAGTCCGACATGGAGGTGCACACGGACGGCGAGGCCCAAGAGGGCGACACGTGCGCGACCTGCCACATCGTCGACGGCTCTCACGCGTTCGAGAAGCCACCAGCCGACGAGTGACGCCCCAGCGGTACTGCTGTGGCGACATCGGCTGAGTCCGGTTGTTGTTGGCAAAGCTGAGCCGGAGTCAATCCCACGCAGTCGGAGACCACGATCCCTGGTGCGGCTTCCACTGGCAGCGCCGGGCGCAGGTGCCGGGCGATCCCTGGCGCCTGCTCACTGGCGCGTACATTCCATCGGCGTAGCCTGCCTGGGGCTGTGCTCGTTCCTCTGTGCCCCGCTCGTGGCGGATGAGTCGTGCTTCGAGTGCCATGCCGCCCCAGGCTTGGCCGAGCGCATTGCCGACGGCAAACGGACGACACCAGCCAAGGAGGAGCTTGAGTATAAGGGGAAGGCACACGTCGGTATTGGCTGCACCGACTGCCATCCACAGGCTGGGCGATTCCCTCATCCCGGGAAGATGAGAGTGGTTGGGTGTGAGAGCTGCCACGAGGCTATTCTCCCTCATGTGGTGGATGCAGACCGGGCGGCGAGCCTTGACAGCGGCGACGAACTCCCAACCTGCATCGACTGCCACGGCTACCACGGTGTGCTCGAATTGTCAGATGCCGGCCGGCGCGCACTTCTGACGGCAGTGCCCCATCTGTGCATCGACTGCCACCGCGACCTGGACAGCGACCCACACCCTCTCACTTATCTCACGAGAAGCGTTCACGCCCTCACTCAAGAAACCGGGAGCCTTGCGGCCGTCTGCACAGAGTGCCACCTCGCCCACCCGCTGGAGAAAGACGGTGCCCATCTGACCGGCGTCACCCGACCGGAGGTGCCTGCCACGTGCGGGGAGTGCCACGAGGACATCCTCCGCGAGTACGAGGCCAGTGTGCACGGAGAGGCCCTCGCCCAGGAGAACCCGGATGTGCCGGTCTGCACAACCTGCCACGGGGAGCACGAGATCCTGGCAGTCGACGAGCCGGAATCGACGGTCTACCCCCTCTGTACCCCTGAAACGTGCGGCCAATGCCACGGCGAAGTGTCGCTCATGACCAGATACGACGTCGATCCTGACGTGTATGAGACTTACGCGGACAGCTACCACGGTACGGCCAACCGGTATGGCAGCCTGACGGTCGCCAACTGCGCAAGCTGCCACGGCATCCACGACATCCTGCCCTCGTCGGACCCCCGATCCACCGTGCATCCGGCGAACCTGGTGGCGACCTGCGGCGAATGCCACGAGGGCATCAGTGAGAAGGTCGCTCGCGGCCAGGTGCACGTCCGCATATCCCGCGCCAGGTCGCCGGCGCTGTTCTGGGTGGCGTTCGGCTTCAAGTGGCTGACGATCCTGACGATGGCCGCCCTGATCGGGCACATGACCCTGGACTTCGTCAAGAAGATGAAGCTGAGATGGGAGGCGGCGAGCCGCCCCGAGCCGAGCGAGGGCCGAGACGGATGAGCGAAGAGCACGAGCAGTTCGAGCGCTTCAGTCTGATGATGCGAATCCAGCACCTGGTGTTGGCCGGGAGCTGCATCATCCTCATCGTCACCGGCCTTCCGCTGCGGTACGCTGACTCGGTAATCTCAGCCTATTACTTCAGGCTCCTCCACGGGGTCCACGTCAGCGGGATCATCCACCGGTGTGGCGGGGCGATGCTGATCGCCGTCGGGGTGTTTCACCTGTTCTGGATCGTCTGCACGCGGGAGGGCCGGGCGAACTTCAGAGCCTTGCTGCCCCGCTTCCAGGACGTCAAGGATGTCATCAACAACGTCTTGTGGTACTTCGGCCTGGTGAAGGAACGGGCGCGCTTCGCGCGATTCAGCTATGTTGAGAAGTTCGACTATTGGGCCGTGTACTGGGGTTGCGTGGTCATGATCAGCTCGGGCCTGATGCTATGGCTGGACGAGCTGACCATGCGCTTCCTGCCCAAGACGGCCATCGACATCGCTCACGAGGCCCACAGCGACGAGGCCCTACTGGCCACGCTGGCCATTCTGATCTGGCACTTCTACAACGTCCACCTCAACCCGGACCGGTTCCCCATGAGCTGGACCTGGATCACCGGCAGGATTTCGCACGAGGAAATGCTCGAGCATCACCCACGAGAGTATGATGAACTGACGAGGAAGGGCGCCGGGCCAGCCGCTTCGGCGCCGCGTGAAGAGTAGATGCCTGACGAGATCGAGTCGGGACGCGGGATGGAGACCGAGGGCCCTCAACCCTCCCTGCTGCCTGCGCTGTGGCGGACACTGCAATCGGTCCGCACGACCATCTACCTGATTGTCATCCTGGCTGTCGCTACCACGATCGGCGCTGTCATCCCCCAGGAACGTCTTCCTGAGTACTACCAGATCATCTACGGTGCACGGTGGAGCGGCGTGGTGCTTGGCCTGGGTCTCGATCGCCTGTACGGCTCAACGTGGTACGTCGTCACGGTTGCCCTGCTGCTGCTGAACCTGGCAGCCTGCGTCGGTCTGTCGTGGCGCCGGGCAACGGCCCGGTACCGAGGGCCGAGAGCCGAGGCGCTATCGCGCAAGTTCGAGAGTTCCCAGGCATCTGCCTGTTGGGAGGGCACCACCGAGACCGCCAGCACACCCGAAGAGATGGCAGAGGCCCTGCGCCACGCCCGGTACAGAGTCACGATTGAGACCGCCGCCGGCACACGGACGCGAATCCTGGCCAGGCGATGGTCACTTGCCGCCTACGGTGGCATCGTCACTCACCTTGCCATCTTCTTCGTTGCGCTGGGAGCCGTGCTGGGGTGTCTGCCGTGGACATCGCTCAACGAGCGGGTCACCCTGACCGAGGGTGAGACCCGGCTTGTCAGTGATCGCGACCTGGCGTTGCCCTTCCCGGTGCGGCTCGATGACTTCCGGATGGAGTACTACCCGGAGACCGGCACTCCATCCTCCTATGAGAGTGACATCACGCTCCTCGCCGGCAGTACAGAACTGAAGACAGGCACAGCCACCGTGAACTCACCGGTCAGGGAGCGAGGTGTCTTTCTCGGCCAGTCAAGCTGGGGCATATCGGCTGTCCGCGTAGCGGTGCGGCGCGGGGGGAGTCAGGAAGATGAGATCACCTTCCCCATCGTGGAGGCTGCAGGCCACCACGGCGGGAGTTCGTGGACGCTCGATGAGCAGGGCTGCGTGGCCTTCCTGCCCGGCAGTACGAGCGCGCTGGTGGCTGAGCATTTCGTGGCGGACGCGTTCGAGCGAGATGGTGAGATCGTGGGCTCGGCCAGCCATTACCCGCGCAGCCCTGCCGTGCTGCTGGCCCTGGTGTCCGGACTGGACAGCGGCAAGCACGAGTTCTACAGCCTGGGGTGGCTGCGCCCCGATGGCGAGCTGACTCACCAGGGGCATGTCATTCGCTTCGATGATATCGTCTACAACTCAACGCTGTCGGTGCGGAAGGACCCCGGTCTGCCGCTTGTGTGGATCGGCTTCGCCCTCATTACGCTCGGCATGATCGTGACCTTCTACGTGCACCCTCGGACCTTCCTGGTCGAAGCGGACTGCGCGGCCGACGCCGAACGGACCCATATCCGGGTGTCACCTGCTGGGCGCGAGCTCCTCGCGACCGATCGCCGAGCCATCGAGGGTGGCTGCGAGGTCAAGCTGAGACCCGCGGCGGCACCAATCGCTGAGTCTGCATCGAGACTGGAATGATCCGAGCGCGAGCTAGAGTGGGGAGCAGGACCAGTGACAGACAACGAACGCATCGATCCCCGGAGCACGCCGGGGGTCAACGCTGAAGGCGAGCCGTCAGAGTGTGCTGATCCGCTTGCGCCGGAGCGATTGGACGCGGTAACCTATCGCTTGGTCGCCATGGGTTTCGTGCTCCTGACCCTCACGATCATCACCGGAGCCGCGTGGGCGCACTACACCTGGCACCGGTGGTGGAGTTGGGATCCGAAGGAGACGTCCGCCCTGGTTGCGTGGTTCGTGTATGTGATCTACCTGCACGGGAGGAAGGTGCACTGGCCCAAGCGGCTGACGGCCTGGGTCGCGTTGATCGGCGCGCTCTCCGTTCTGTTCTGCTACGCTGGGGTCAACTTCCTGGGTGGGCTCCACTCGTACGGCCAACCGACCAAGAGCATCCTGGCCGGCGCCGCCGACAGCTTCCAGGGGCTGAACGCCGCGGAAACACTCTATGCCAAGCTGTTTCTCACCCTCTACCTTGCCGCTTTCGTCGCCTATCTCGCCGCTGCCAGTTTCTCAAGCCTCGTGCGCTGGCGTTACTTCGCGCTCATCGGGACCATCCCGACCGCGCTCGGCTTCGTATTCCACACGGCCGCCCTGGTGCAGCGCTCGATATTGGCCGGGAGGTTGCCGTTCAGCAGCGGCTACGAGTACGCCGCTTGCTTTGCCTGGGCGATGGTGCTGGTGTTCCTGATCCTGGAGCGCCGGATGAAGACGCCGGTGCTGGGGGCGGTATCGCTGCCACTGGCTCTGCTGGTGTTGGCCTACGGGTTCCTGTGGTTCCACGACAAGAGCGTCTCGCCGCTTCCCGTAGCCCTGCAGAACCTGTTCTGGCTCCACCTGCACGTTGCCATCGCGATCATCAGCTACGCGACGCTGACGCTGGCGACGGCGACAGCGGGGCTGTACCTGATCAGAGCGCGGCATGGGAGCGAGGGGGCGGTCTGATCACGGCTGAACGACAACCGTGGCCCCCAGGGCTGCCAGGGCCTCTGAAAACGGATCGCGGCGCAGCATGGCCGCCAACGGGCGGCCGCGCGGCACGACCACGAGGGGACTCTGGCGATCGCTGAGCATGGTGGTCAGTTGTTGACCCAGGGGGGCCCTACGGACCAGAACGCTCGCCGTCTGGCCGTGATCCACCATGTACCGCTTGACCCCACCCGCCCAGCGCCTGACTGCGCCGGGATCCTCCGCAACCACCAAGGCCTCGAGCTTAACCTGGAGAATGCCGGCCAACTCCGCCCCCGTCCTGAGCACGCGCCCCCCCAACTTCGATGCCGGGCAGATGGCAATCGCCGATCGGGTCGTCTCGTACTGCCGGGGGGTGATCACGACGGGGCAGGCCGCGGCGGCCGCAACACGGCGAGCGGTTCTGGCCGAGGGAATACTGGACGTTGCGGCCGCCAGTGCATCACGACCGATGAATACCAGATCGGCAAGACGCGATCGTTGGACGAGAGCGAGAGCGATGTCCCCGTAAGCCGGGGATGCTACACAGCGGGCTGTCAGCTCCCGGCAAAGCTCCACGGCCTCACTGAGCGCTTCGTCCATCTCGGTTGGCAGCGGGAGCTCCTCGCCGGGCTCAACGGGCTCCTGGGCCAGCGCCACCGGGTCGGGCCCGCCATCGGTCGGCAGGTCGGCATCCGCCTCGGCGCCCTTGCTTCCGGTCAGAAGGGCAATCCGCCCCTCGCAGCGCGACGCGAAGTCCACCGCATGCTGTAAAGCAACGCGGGCGCCGTGCGATCCATCGTAGGCGACAAGCAGGCTTCTGATCATGGCTCCGTCCACGCAAACGGCGGGCTGTCTCGATCACCGGCACCGGGCCCGCCTGCATGCCCTTGCACCGTAAGGCAAAGGCAAGCTACACTTCAAGCTATCTACCACATGAACCTCCCCCGTCCACTCAAACAGGGCCGACTCGTCCGCCGCCTCCACCGGTTTGTTGCTGAGGTCGTGATCGAGGGGCACACGACTCTCGCACACGTCCCCAATTCAGGCCGCCTCGGGGAGCTTCTGGTCGAGGGCGCTTCAGTCTACGTCCATCCCGCGAGCCGACCGGATCGGAAGACCGCCTACGACCTGCTTCTGGTCCGCTTTGCCGATCGCCTGGTGAGCATCGACTCGAGAGTCCCTGCCGCGATCGCCGCTGAGGCGCTGCTGGCAAGGGGTGTCCCCCCTGCCCCCCTCGCGGAGGAACTGCAGCGGGAGGTGCGGGTCGCCGACAGCCGCATCGACCTGTGGCTGCGCGGGGCTGGCGAGGCGTGGCTGATCGAGGTCAAGGGATGCACGCTCGTCGCCGACGGCACAGCGCTGTTCCCGGATGCGCCAACCAGCCGGGGGCGCCGACACCTGGAGTGCCTGGCTGACGCTGCCGCTCGCGGCCTGCGCGCCATGGTGCTGTTTGTGGTGCAGCGCGACGACGCCTGCCGGTTCAGGCCTAACACCACTGGTGATCCCGAGTTCGCCGACGCACTTGCCAGGGCAATCCGAGCCGGCGTGGAGGTCGCGGCGTGCGGCTGCGGGGTGACTCTCGACCGGGTCGAGCTATGCCACCGTCTTCCGGTGCACCTATCCGGCAGCGCGGGCCCGGTGGCGAAGGAGCCAACACGATGCGAGTGATCGGTGGCACGGCGAAGTCACTACGTTTGCTGGTGCCGAAGGGAGTGCGCCTGCGGCCAACGTCGGATGCGATGCGCGAGACCCTCTTCAATATACTCGCCGGCGCCGTGGCTGAAGGTCCCTTCCTGGACATCTACGCCGGTACCGGCAGCGTGGGCATTGAGGCCCTCAGCCGGGGCTCGCCGCGCTGTGTCTTCATTGAGCGGAACCGAAGGTGCGTGGAGGCCATCGCCCACAACTTGGCGAATACCGGCCTCAGCGATCTGGCGGCGGTCATTCGCGGGGATGCGGAGCGCGTCGTGACGGAAGCAATCCGGGAGTACGGCCCCTTCCGGATCATATTCGTCGACCCGCCTTACGACGATCCTGGCGGCGCCAAGGTAGCGGCCGGTCTGCTCGCGTCTGAGGCGTTGGACGCCGGAGGCAGGCTGGTCCTGCAGCACTCACGTCGGTCGGAAGCACCGGGGCTGCCGGACCCGCAATCTGTCCGACGGTTCGGCGAGACCGAGCTTCTCTTTTTCTCGGCCCAGCCGAAGGAGCGCTGATTGCCATGACGGCGGACCGGCGCCCGAGCGTCGCCGTCTGCCCAGGTTCGTTCGACCCGATCACCCACGGTCACCTCGATGTGATCGAGCGAGGTGCCCGCCTGTTCGACCGCATGGTCGTTTCCGTCGCGGCGGACTCCGACAAGACGGCGCTCTTCACCGCAGATGAGCGAGTGGAGCTGGCTCGGCGGGCCTGTAGCCACCTGACCAACGTGACGGTTGACCAATTCAGCGGCCTGGTCGTCGAGCATGCGCAACGACATCACGCCACGGCTCTCGTCAAGGGCCTCAGAGTGGTCTCCGACTTCGAACGGGAGATGCAGATGGCGCTGATGAACCGCGCGCTGGCCGAGGAGATCCCGACCATCTTCCTGATGACCCATGCCGACTACGCTTTCCTGAGCTCAAGCCTCGTCAAGGAGGTCTTCACGCTCGGGGGAGACATCAGTCGCTTTGTGCCACCCGAGGTCGAAGAGGCGCTTCGGACGAAGCTGGGCGCGGGCAGCGGACCGACTCAAGCAGGCAACAGGTCGTGAGATTGCCCGCGATGACACGAGCCTAGCGTCGGCTTCGGCTCCTTCGGGACGTGCCGTTCTCGGCACGCTACTCTGGTCCGACAGTGGGGGCAAACAGGATGGATCTTGACGAGCTTCTCGACGAATTGGAGGGCACCGTCGAGCGCGGCGAGCGCTTCTGGCACCTGTTCGGCGGCCGGGCGATGGTCCGGGCGGATGACATCTACGACCTCGCGCACCGCCTCAGGTCCAGTATCCCTGAGGAAGTGCGGAGCGTCAGCGAAGCGACCCGTGACCGGGAACGCATCATCGAGGAGGCGCACCAGGAACGGGCAAAAATCATCGAAGCGGCCCGGGAGCAGGCCAACCTCCTGCTCGATAACGACCAACTCGTCATTGAGGCCAAACGCGAGCGCGACCAGGTCATCGAGCAGGCGAACATCGAGGCGGACGGCATTCGGGCGGACGCCGGGAACTACGCCCGCAGCGTCATCCAGAAGCTGGCCGATTACATCGCTCGCGTCGGAGCGGCGGTTGACGACGCCCAAGCAATGCTGGAGCGTGATGCTCAGGCGCAACGAGAGGCAGACAGCGAAGGGGACGACTCCTCCTAGACACCCTCCAATCCTCCCGTTGGGAACCCAGCCCGGACCCCCAGGCGTTTCGTTGGTGGACTCGACGCACGCCTGGACCGCATGCAGCGAACCCCTCTCCGAAGCCAGGAGACAGCCAGTGAAACTCCTCGTCATCAATTGCGGCAGCTCTTCGGCGAAGTACTCGTTGTTCGAGATGGACGACGACAGCGTCCTGGCCGAGGGTCTGGCGGACCGAGTCGCCGTCGGCGGCGGCGCACGGGCCGAGCTGACTCACGAGGTGCCCGGGCGCGACAAACTCAGCATCCCTCGCCCAATGCCCGATCACCGGGCGGCCATCTCGCTCATCATCGAGGTGCTCACGTCCGCCGAGAGCGGCGTCATTGCGTCGGTCGAGGAGATCAAGGCGATCGGCCATCGAGTCGTGCACGCCGGCACGAAGTTCTCGGAGTCGGTCCGGATCGACGACCAGGTGATCGCCGCAGTCGAGGAGTGCGTTGAACTCGGCCCGCTTCACAACCCTCCAAACCTGGCCGGCGTCTATGCCTGCGCCGAGATCATGCCGGGGACCCCTCAGGTGGCTGTGTTCGACACTGCATTCGGGCAGTCCATGCCGCCTCACGCCTACCACTACGCCGTTCCGCACGAGCTCCACAGCAAGTACAGCCTCCGGCGGTACGGCTTCCACGGCACCTCTCACCGCTACGTCTCCCTGGTAGCCGCCCAGATGCTGGAGGAGCGTGGAATCACGCGAGGGGACCAGAAGCTCATCACCTGCCACCTGGGCAACGGCTGCAGCATGACAGCCGTCTCCGGCGGCCGGTGCATCGACACGAGTATGGGCCTGACGCCGCTCGAGGGGCTCGTCATGGGCACCCGTTCGGGAGACATTGACCCCGCGGCGATCTGGTTCATCATGGAGCACGAGCACATCGACACCGATGAGGTCGACGTCCTGCTCAACAAGAAGAGCGGACTGCTGGGCCTCTCCGGCGTCAGCAGCGACATGCGGGACGTCCTCGCGGCTGCGGACGACGGGAATGAGCGGGCGCAGTTGGCGCTCGACGTCTACTGCTACCGGGTGCGGAAGTACGGCGGCGCATACGCGGCCGCGTTGGGCGGCCTGCACGCTCTGGTATTCACGGCGGGGGTAGGAGAGAACTCACCGGTCATCCGCGCACGGTGCACAGAGGGACTTCAGTTCCTAGGCCTCGAGTTGGACGCATCGGCCAACGAGGCAGCCGTCGGCGGCGACGAGCCGCAGGACATATCAACCGAGGCGAGCGCGGTCCGGGCTCTCGTGATCCCGACTAACGAAGAGCTGATGATCGCGCGGGATACGGCAGAGATTCTCTTCGGCCGGGCCTGAACGCAGATGCTCGTCAGGCCAGGACGCCATCGACGAAGTGAGCGTCCGTAGATAACACGCGCACCCGCACCACCTGCCCGCGCATGTCCGGCGGCCCGGCAAAGCGCACGCGCAGGTAGTTGTCGCTCACCCCGATGACGTGACCTTCATCGCCCTCCAACGGCTTTTCCACCACCACACTCAGCTCCTGCCCCACATTCTGTTCGGCGAAGGTGCGGCGCTTCTCGGCGGAAAGGCTCATCAGAGCGCGACTGCGTTCCTTCTTAAGTTCCGGAGCGATCTGGTCCGGCATCTCTGCCGCCGGAGTACCGGGACGCTGAGAGTAGCTGAAGACATGCAGATAGCTCAAGGGCAGCCCTTCGAGCAAGCGTTGAGTCTCCTCCGCGTGCTCACCGCTCTCCCCTGGGAAACCGACCATGACGTCCGCGCCGATCGAGGCCAGCGGACTCGCCTTGCGAACCCTATCGACCAAGTCGCTGTAGTAGGACGCGTTGTACGGTCTCCGCATCCTGTGGAGGATGGCGTCGGACCCGCTCTGAAGCGGGATATGAAGATGGCGACAGACCTTGGGGTGTCGCACCACGAGGTCGATGATCCCCTCGGTCACCTCACGGGGCTCAATCGAGGAGAAACGCAGCCGCCGCAGATCCGGGACCTCACACAGCCAGCGCGCCAGATCGTCCAGGGCCACGTCCTCCTCGGGCATGTCCTTGCCGTAGCGACCCAGATGCACGCCGATCAGCACGACTTCCGGATGGCCGGCTTCGACGAGCTTCTCTACCTGCCTGACGACTTCGACGGGTCGGACGCTTCGGCTCGGGCCGCGCGCCTGCGGAATGATGCAGTAGGCGCAGTGAGCGTCACAGCCTTCCTGGACTTTCACGAACGCTCGGGTGTGGTCGGCGAACCTCTCGAGCAGGCGCTCTGACTGGGACGCCCCTTCGTCACCCGCCGAATCCGACCCGGGCGGCACGTGGCTCGCCAGCGCTTCCTTCTCCGTATTGCCGAGGATGACGTCGATCTCCCCGATCCTCGAAAGCGCCTCGCCGGCTACCTCCGCGTAGCACCCCGTAACGACGACCAGAGCGTTCGGGTTCCGTCGCTTCCCCTGCCGGGCGAGCCGACGAGTGTCGCGGTCGCTCTTCGCAGTGACGGTGCAGCTATTGACGACGTACACATCAGCGATCTCGCCGTACGGCACGATGTCGTACCCACGGCGCATGAGTTGTTCCCGAATGCGCTCGCTCTCGTACTGGTTGAGCTTGCAGCCCAGCGTCGTGATCGCCGCTCTCTTGCGTCCCGTGTCGGTCATGATCGCCTCGTGGAACTGCGAGGGCCGGCGCGCGACACGCCGGCCCGATCACGTTGGTCTCGGTGGTTGAGCCGCCTCACTCAGCCGGCGTTGCGGCCTCAGCCTCGAGCTTGTGCACGCGCACCGCACACGCTTTGAACTCGGGAATGCCGGATTTCGGATCGATGGCGGCATGGGTCAGTTCGTTCGTCGGGCTCTGCGCGAAGTGGAAGGACATGAAGACCGTACCAGTCGGCGAGCGCTGTGTCAACGCCGCTCGCGCCACGACCTCCCCTCGGCGTGACACGACCTGGATCCGGTCTCCGTCCTCGATGCCCAGCTTCTCGGCATCCGCCGGGTTGATCTCTACGAGCTCCTCGGGCATCACGTCATCCATGCCCCGGGAATGGTGCGTCCGCATCCCCGTGTGGTAGTGGTAGAGCCGCCGGCCGGTCGTCAACACCAGGGGGTACTCCCTATCGGGTTGCTCCGCCGGCGGGACGTGCCGGGCCGGGCTGAAGGTGGCCTTTCGCTCCGTCCAGAGATCGGCATGCAGGAACCGGGTCCCGGGATCATCCGGCGTGCGGCAGGGCCACTGCAGCCCGTAGCCGTCCAGGCGATCGTGGTGGACCCCGCC
>CBFDAZ010000015.1:0-20019 GCA_965602825.1 uncultured bacterium | reverse complement strand
GGCGATGCCATCCGCGCGCCGGCTGTACCCCTTGTCCGGTAGACGCTGCGCCCACATCGCGGCATCCCCCAGGCCCCACCCAAGCGCCTCAGCCAGCGTCCGTGCGCACATGTTCGGCACGTGCGACACGCGTCTGGTCGCCATGCGCTCGACCGCGCGGCACGTGTCACCCTCGCGCGCGTAGGTAAGCGTGAGGTCGCTCTCGGGGAAGACCGTCGTCTTCATGCCCTCGATGAACGACTCGCGCCAGTCCTGCAGCTTCCGGAGCTTCCTGGCGGCCACATGGTCGCTCTCCACGAAGCGCTTGGGGCGCCTGGCGGATACCACCTGTAGGGACCCGCTAAGCTTGCCGTCCGACGGTGCCGGCGAGATACTGGGTTCGACCGTCCCGGCCGGGCCCAGGGGGAACAACTCCGGGAGGTCCGTCGGCGACGGTCTCACCGGGCGAGGTGGGCGATAGGTGAGCGGATCAGGCGTCTCGGGCAGGATGGGTGCCGTCAGGGCCATCCATTCGAGGCTCTCGTAGATGCTCGTCTCGCTCCGCAGGCCCTTCACCAGCAGCATCTCGATCAGCGCGCCGGGAGGCCGTGGCGAACGGGTCGGTTCCACCCGCGATATCCAGCCCAGGAACGCCGAGCCGTGCCGCGGGAAAGTGACCTTCACCGGCACTCCCACGCGACAGTAGCTGACGTATCGTTCGTCGATCTCCGCTCGCACGCGCCCGACGTTCGTCTGCCGCACCTCCAGGGCCGGTGTCCCCTCGGCGACTCGGGCCCCCGGTGGTACGAGAGGACGCGACACGATACACTGCCAGGGCGCGACCTGGTCCTGCCAACGCGGCCGCGTCAGTTCGCCGGCATCATCGGGCAGCGGCAAGGGCTCCCACTCCGCCAGACCGGGGACGTCCCGGCGCGGCGCGAGGCGGAAGCTGTGCTCCGGCGGCGGAACCTCGTCCAGCAGTGGGTCGTCGGCGGTCGTCGCCGGCGAGGGGAACTCGGGAACCAATGCCTCCAGCGGCGCCTCCAACGGCACAGCCTCGGCGACCGGTTCTACTGATCTTGGAGGCGGCGCTTCCGCCGGTGTCGGTGTGGGTCGGCGGGCGGCCCGTTCGGGCGGCGGATTGGGCGCTGCATCGGCACTGCGCGCCTGCTGGAGGCCGGCCAGCGCCGCATCCCGCTCGGCCCGCGCTGCACGCAAGGCGCCCTCGGCCTCAGTGACCCGTGCCGCGGCAGTCGCCACGGCTGCCGTCGCCTCGGCCAGACGCTCCTCGGCAGCCTTCACGTCGTTACGGGCGATAACTCCGGCATCCGCCAGTCGCCGCCTCGCGGCTACATCGTCTCTGAATGGCGCGGCCGCCTGCTCCGCGGACCGCAGGTCCGCCGCGGCAGCCTCCGTCATGGCCGCCAGCTCCCCCACTCGTTCATCGGCCGACGCCAGCTTCTGCGAAGCCTCCCTGAGCGATGGGCCGGACGGTGCCTCCTGGGCGGGGACCGCCGGTACGGACGGCCGCCGCGCGGGGATGGCCGCAACCGGGCTCGATCGTGGGAGTCTGACGAGTGGCGCTGATGGCACCCGAACGGGGCCGGGCGTCTCTTGTGCGGCAGAGCCTGGCAGGATTGGCGGGGGCGGCGCCAGCGAAGCGGGCGTCCGGGTCGTTGGTGACGGGAACCTGCGCGGCGCCACGATGACCGGCAGGTCACCGATGCGCGCCGCCGCCTCCTCGGCCCGCCGCAGATCGGACAGGAGATCGAGTTCGTAGATGCGAAACAGCAGAGCCCCCCACGGGATGATGCTCCTGGGGGAACAGATGTACTCCAGCACGCCGTCGCTCTCAGCGACGATGACCTGCGGCGCGGCCGAGGCGGATAGCTCCTCGATGAGGCCGCTGACGTCCGACGCCGTCCACCCGAATTGCACGATCGCGGGCGGCGTCGTCAAGAGCTGCTCTGTAGGACGCAGCGCCCAGTCGTCGGGACGTGACGGCGCCACCGCCGGAACCTTCGACCAGGCGACAGTGGCAATCGTCAGAGCCCCCAGAAGGGCCGCCGTCGTTCGCATCATCTTACCTTAATTGAGCTGGCACCATACCCACAAACGTCTTTCGTCATTCAATGGTTCACAACCTGCCCCGAAACCGCACTCCAGCCCGCAGTCCAGACCCGCCGGGCAGGCCAGGTTTGCCTCGTTGCCAGCACCCATTTGTGGTATAGGCAGACTAACCAGACCACGACCGGTGTCCGGCCCTCGGGACCCGGGAGGTACGGCACGTGCACTTGAGCGAAAGGCCACGAGCAGGCTTCACTCTGATCGAAGTCCTGATCGTGATCGTGGTGGTGGCCATTCTCGCGGCCATCGTCATTCCGCGTATCTGGCCCACCCGCCGCGAAGCCAAGGAAAGCCAGCTCAGGGGGAATCTCCATGAGCTGAGAACCAGCCTCGCCCTCTTCCAGGCCCACTGCGGCGATTGGCCGGGGCAACTGGAGGACCTGGTTGCCACGACCGGAGCCGGCCTGGTCGGCGCCGGCGGGGACCCTATTCCTGAGGACTGCTTCCGGGGGCCCTACTTCACCGCCAGCCCGGACGGTCAGGTCCCCCTCGACCCGATGACCTACGCTCGCGATTGGTTGTACCAGCCCACGACCGGCGCCGTCCATTCCAGCTCCGACGGCACCGCGAAAGACGGCACTGCCTATAGCACCTGGTGAAGGGCCGTCCCCAACCCTCACACGCCGTCGTCAGTCCCTGTCAGACCGAGGTCAACTCCCGCCACTCGTTCCGCCTGTGATGGCACAACGTAAAGCGGCCGCAAGTGGTATGCCGCGTCAGGGGCTGCGCGGCTGAGCCGCTTCCACGCGGCTTCCGCCACCAGCGAGGCTCTGGGCACCGACATCGACGCGGGCGCGAAGGCCACTCTCTCCCCGAGCGCCTCGGACAGACGCCTCTCGTATTCAAGGGCTGCCTCCCCCACCAGGAGCATCTCCCCCCTCAACTCCCTTAGATGGTCCAGGACACCGTTCGGTTCCAGAGCGGTTGGGGGCGTGATCGGCTGAAGGTCTTCGCTCGCCTCAGACCGGAAGGTCGCCAGATACAACCTGGTCCTCCACGCCGGCTGTAGGACGCAGATTGTCCGGCCGAGTTCGTGGGCGAAGGGCAGCGCGAGAGACTCCATCGTCGGTACGCCGGCCAAGGGAACCCCTAGCTGGTGGGCGAGGGCCTTCGCCGTCACGATCCCGATGCGGAGACTGGTGAATGAGCCGGGACCCAACGATACCGCAACGGCCTGCAACTGCTCGCCATCGGGGAGGTAGGTCAGGAGTGCCTCGATCTCGGCGACCAGGCTCTGGCACAGGCTCATGCGGCTGGGGAAGGCGCGGGAGGCAATCAGGCCCTCTTCGCGACAGAGCGCGACGCTGGAGGTGGGCCCGGAGGTCTCGATGGCAAGCAGGTTCATGGCAAGCTCTCCCGTTCCTCTCCCGGAAGCCCGCGTGGCGCAGGCATCCCTGCCTGCGGTCGTCCGACACCGCTGACGGCGTCCGTGACGGCCGTTCGTGACGGCGGAGCTCCCGCTCCGCCACTGTCGCTCCGACCCCGGTCCTACCCCGACAGCGCGCGCTTCAGGTCGCTGACCACGCCACCGAAGCGCTCACCTCCGCCGCGCACCTCGATCGTCCGGCTGTCCCCGTCGGCGTACTGCAAGCTCAACTCAAGCCGCTCCTCCGGAAGGGCGTCTGCCACGTTATCCGCCCACTCAACCACGGTGACGCTCTCCTGCATCTGCTCTTCGAGCCCAAGCTGCCAGAACTCCTCCGCCGAGGCGAGCCGGTAGGCGTCAACGTGCAGGAAGCCCGGCGAGCCCCCGTACTGCTTGGCCAGCACGAACGAGGGGCTGGCCACAACCTCGCGGATACCCAGCCCTCTCGCCAGCCCCTGCGCAAAGCACGTCTTCCCGGCGCCCAGCGGGCCAATCAGCGCAATGACGTCGCCCGACCGTACGAGCTTCGCAAGCTCGCCGGCGATCCGCTGGGTCATCTCGGGGGAGGTGCTCTTGATGCGCATCAGTCGTGGCGCAGGGCCTCGAGGCTTTCCTCTCCATCGACGACGGCGCAGATCGGGGCCAGGCACCGTGTGAAGCCACGCCGGGCAAGCATTAGACCACTCGCCAGCCCGTGCGGACGATCTCCCGCAGGAAGGACCCGCGCGGCAGGTCTCGATGCTCGTCCTCGGTGAAGGGCAGTGCCTCTATCAGCGCCCCGTCAGGGGGCCGAACAGCCGACAGCGTGACCAGGTCTGCGTGGTAGCTCCGGCCGAATGCTGGCGACACCACACCCACGTCGATGTCACTCTCCTCCGTGCCTTGTCCCCGTGCGTAGGAACCGTAGACATAGACCGCGGTCAGCGGTATCTGCTCGCGCAGACGCTGGACGTATCGTAGGACGAGATCCTCTACTTGAGGCCTGCTAAGAGCCATTCCACCACCTCTCCGGCACTATCGATCAATCCAAGAGCCTCCGCGTGCGAGACTGTCCGACCAGCAGTGGAGTTGGCCGCTGCATAGCGTCCGGCCGTCACATGGGGGTCTACTGCCAGGAGCACCTGCTGTCGATGCTCGTCGAGGCTATCCCACAGCCCTGCCACTTGGGCGAGCTTCATCAGATTGTGGATCCGCGGGGGAGGGTCGTCCGTCGTCACCTGAACGTGGGCCTTCAGGGCCTTCTCGATCGCCTGCTGGCACAGGAAGAGCGCGTTCTCGGGATCACCGTTCTCCAACAGGACACGCGCCGATCGTATGTCCCGCTCTGCCAGACGGACCCAACCCGCCACTGCCTGGTCCATTCTCCTATCACTCCCGGGCCTCTACTGCCCTGGGCGACTGCCGGCGTCCCTGGCCTCTCTCACCTTTGGCACGTGGCCGCTACGCACCTGCCCGCACTGGCCTGGGAACTTGTGCCGTTCACTGCACGATCTCTGCACTCGCCCGGGCGCGCGCAACGAGGATGCCGTTGTTGTTGTACGTCCAGATGGCCGCGTGCCCCCCGTTGATCGGCTGGGGATCGCGCCACTGCAGCACCCACTTGCCGTCCACGGCCATGTGGAGCTCCGAGCCCGTACGCACCACCGTGATGTGGAACCAATGGCGGTGGAAATTCATGTTACCCGTGCTAGGATTGGTGAAGCGGACCTCTTGGGTCTGGGCGACAACCGTGTTGCCCTTCAGGATCTTGGTTGTCGTGTTGTTGTCGCCCGCGAACACGAAGCTGTACCCCGAACACAGGTTCCGGCCGTCGGCGCAGATCGTGCAGTTGATGTCGCTGGGATGCAGGTAGCCGCCCCGGTTGGCGGGTGCATTCATCTCCAGCGCCGCCCAGAACTCGAATGTCTGGTCGCCGTAGAGAGCTCGCTTGCTCCAGATCGTGGGCGACGGGGCCTTCGAGCCCCCGAACCACGCCCAGCCCGGGAAGCACGCCCAGCGATCGGTGATGCGCCACGCGCCCGACTGGGGCGCCCAATCCGTGGGGGCTTCCGAGAACGTGTACTCTAGCAGGTTGCTCGAGTGGACCTCGGTCTTGTCGAGGTTAACGCTCGCCCCCTCATAGGTCAGCCCGACTCCGCTGCCGTCGAGCCACGTCCCGTCGTGACAGGCGATCACCGGCTGTCCGTCAAGCCAGACCCGAGTCGTCAGCCCTGTCTTGTCGATCCGCGCTGTATGCCCGGCCGTTGCCCCGGCGGCCGTCGCCTGACCCAACACCATCCCACCGCGCCGACACGTCACTCTGACCTTGTTACCCGCCTCGGATGCGCATTCGACCTCCACTCCCGGCGAGTAGACCTGGCTGCCCTCGGCCATGAAGCCTTCCTCCTGGGCCACCGTGCCCAGGAGCAGCTTCGCAGCGGATTGCACGCCGGCGGCCAGACGGAACGGAGTTCTGATTGACAAATCCCCGAACACCGGCAGCCGGAACCAACGGAAGCCGGTCGTCGGGTCGAGCCGCCAGTCACTGCGCCCCCGCGCCCAGTCGGCCATCGTCTGTTCCTGCCGGAACCTGTCGGCAATCGCGACGTGTCGGTACGGTTCCTCGACCGTGCGGACGGTCAGATTGCGGAAGGCCGCCGACTCTCCGCCATCGGCGCGCAGCCCGGCTCGACCCGTCGGCCGGGCGAAGCTGGCGGCGGTGATGACCGGCTGGCCATCAACCGAGCACTGGATCAGCCCGTTGGAGACGGATAACGACATCCGCTGGGAGCCGTTTGCCTCGAGGTCCCCTGGCGTCACGCCCAGGGAGGCCGGCCGGCCGTTATTCATCAGCAGCAACTGAAACGTGCCGACCGGGGTGCCTCTCGACCAGCGGAAGAGAAGCCAGTTGCTGGCGTCCTCGGCACACGCGTGAATCCCCACTGCATCGGCATCGCCGCGCGCAACATCGACGCCCACCTCGTAGTCGTGCCAATGGGCAGATCCCGTCATGATCGTCCCGGGCTTCTCGAACGTGCTGGTGGCACGGAGCGTGCCCTGCGAGACCGTCCACTGCCCGCCCGCTTGCAGCCACGAGCCCAGGTCCGGGCCGGCCAACGGGTCCGCGAAAGCCCACCACGACTCGACCTTGGCATCATCGAACCAGGCCGCCGGGAGGTCGCGTGCCCACAGCCCCAGCTTCCCCTGGCCGAAAGTCGAGTCATACGCCGACAGCGTCAGCGTGCCATCCACGTACCCCTCGATGAGCCCGTTTGACACGCGCACGCGCAGCTTGTACCAGATGTCCTTCCGGTAGCCGCCGGCGTTCGCGCCGAGCAGCTTCGGCTGACCGTCGACGACCCGGATGAGCTGCTGGGCACTGCTGGTGGACTTCTCGTCCAGCAGCGCAAGCAGGTAGTAGTTCTGCGCGTCCTGCACGTAGAACGCCAGCCCCACACCGCCCCCATCCGCGGCCGCCTTCGTCGCGACCTCCGCGTCGTAGGAATCCCAGAACCAATCGCCCGCCGTGGCGAGGGCCGTCTGCTTTGCCCGGCAGTGGAAGGAGAACGGATTAGCGCTCAACTCAGCGCGCAGGTTGCCTTTTCCCCCGGCCATACCGACGTTCTGCCACTCCCCGATTGCCTCGAACCAGGGGCTCTGCTCGCCGGCGTCACGCATGAAGTCATCGGTGAACTCCACGGGCACGGTCGGCTGAACGAGGACGTCGCCCTCGGCAAGAGACAGGCCCGTGCATGCGAAGCCGATGTGCCCGCCGTACGGCTGCTCGTCATAGGCCGCCGTCACCCTCCGCCCGTTCGCCAGGACCTCCATCTCCCACGCACGCCGCTTGATCGTCACCGACAGGGGCTCTTCGGGCTGGGGCCATGTCCCGGCCGGACTCAGGCGGTGGCCCCGTCCGCCGCTGGCCTCTTCGAGCCACGCCTCCTTCTGATGCAGGACGGCAACGTGGCACGATTCGCTACTGCGGTAGTCGAAGGCGATGCGGACCTCGGCGTTGGCGGGCCATTCGGCCGGGGCAGGCAAGTCAAAGGCAACGTTGTAGTCGTCCTCTCCCTTGTCCGGTACCAGCGTGAAGCTGGCGCCAAGGGCCGCCGAAGAGAAAGCCCAAAGGAGAAGCACCGCAATCAACGCGCCCTTCGCCTGCGCGCGCAGACGTTGGCGATCCCTCGTAGGGGCGCCATTCATGGCGCCCAAGGGTGGTGGCCGGTCGTGGTGGTGAACGTGGTTGCCGTTGGTGTTACTGGCCATTCTCGGTTCCCGTCTGCTCTTCCGGGCTCGCCGCCGCAAGGTTGTCCCTGTAGGGCGGCCGGATCACACCCATCTCGGTGATGATCGCCGCGATGAGGTCCGATGGTGTCGGATCGAAGGCCGGATTGTAGACTTGGACACCTCGCGGGCACACCGGTTTACTCGCCAGGTGTGCGAGCATCGTCACCTCTTCGTGGTCGCGCTCCTCGATTGGTATGTCCTTACCCGAATGTACCTCGAAGTCCACCGTCGAGAAGGGTGCCGCCACGTAGAACGGCACACCGTGGTGGTGAGCGAGCACTGCGACCGAATACGTGCCGATCTTGTTTGCCGCGTCGCCGTTCGCTGCAATGCGATCGGCGCCGACGACCACGCGATCCACCTTCCCCTGCAGCATCAGGTAGCCGGCCACGTTGTCGGTGATGACGGTGCAGGGAATGCCTTCACGCTGCAGCTCCCAGGCTGTCAGGCGCGCCCCCTGCAGCAGCGGCCGCGTCTCATCCGCCCACACGTGGATGCCCTTCCCCTGCTCGTGGGCGGCCCGGATGACCCCGAGCGCCGTCCCGTAGCCCGCTGTCGCCAGCGCTCCCGCGTTGCAGTGGGTCAGGACGTTGGCGCCCTGGGGGACCACCTCGGCCCCGTGCCGGCCGATCCGTTTGCAGCGCTCAAGGTCGTCCGCTGTGATCGCCACCGCTTCCTGAATCAACCCCGTGACAACGCCTTCCTTCGGGCCGCCGGAGGCGGCGAGCTCCTCCGCCTTCGCCATCATCCGGTTCAGAGCCCAGAACAGGTTGACCGCGGTCGGGCGGGTGGCGGCGAGCACTTCCCGGGCTTGCCCGAGTTCGGACATTAAGGCCTCGATGTCCGCGGCTTCCGACCGCGAGGCCACCAGCGCCATGCCCTGAGCCGCCGTGCACCCGATCGCCGGCGCTCCCCGCACGCGGAGCATGCGGATGGCCTCCGCCACCTGCTCGAGCTCGGCGCAGTCCAGGAGAACCTCTTCGTTCGGCAGACGCGTCTGGTCGATCATCCGCACGACGCCGCCATCTTCGGTCTCGACCCACTCAACGGTGTTCATTGGCTACCTCGTTCTGTAGAAACACTTCCCACCGGACTTCGCTCCCGGACAAGGGCGAACCTCCAGGCGCTTGTGGGGCGGTGGGTCGTGTACGAGGGGCTTCAGCCACCAGCCTCGCTTGTCGCAAGGTCGGGTGCCGTTGACGTAACCTGGGATCGCCGCCGCCCCGGCGGCTGCTGTGGCAGGAGGCCGGACGGCCGTGGGAAGCGACGAAGTGGGCCCTTCGCCGAGGTCTGGCGAACAGGCGGGCGGCCCGGGGACTACGAATACCCCCTGCTATCACCCCACGGAAACCTTGTCCCGATCCGGTGAACGGTGTGGGGGGTCCGACGGTCAGGTTACGGGATCAGCTGTGGCCCTCATTTCCCCGCCGTCGATCGCCTCAGCTTTGGCCGCTACCTGCGTCCGTACCTGCATCTGCGGGAGCCGCAGCACGGACGCCAGCGCAAGCCAGAAGTAGGGGGCGCCCGGCGCAGTGTACAGCCCCGCGCCAACCATGAGCCCCGTGAGGACACCGGCCATCGCGCCGATCAGCGCGGCGGACATGGTGATCGACGAGTCCTCGGTGGTACCCAGGTATGCCCGCACCGCCGCCACCGCCGCCGCCACCAACAGCAGGAAATAGAGCAACGCGCCGACCCCTAGCTCACTCATCGCACGCCCGAAGTCATTCTCCACCGCGCCGACCGTCGCTCCCGGGTCCAGGCCGAAGGTGCCGACGCCGGCGGTCGAGGCCACGCCGATGCCGAACGGATGTTCGAGGGCAGTGGCAAACCCCTTGCTCAGCGGGTAGCCCGTCCGGTAAGTGGCATACTCCCAGGTCACCGTCTCCAGGCGCTTCTCGAGGCCTCCCTCCGTTAGCTTCGTTGCCTCCCAGAAGCCGACGAGTATCACCAGGCCGGCGCCAAGCAAGAGGACCGGTCGCCGGCCGAGCACCATGAAAGCCGTAATCCCGACGGCCGCCGCGATCAGCGCGGCACGTGCCCCCGAGAGGAACATCCCTGTGATGATGATCGGCAAGGACACCCAGGCCAGCACCCGCGCTGCGGGGGATCGACAGCCGAAGGCAACCGCCGAGCCCGCCAGGATCATGAAAGCCATGGCGCCTCCGAAGGTCCCGGGGTGAACCATGGTGCTGAACACACGGACCACCCGTTGCTCGGGACCGGCCATGTACCCCATCCTGGCGTAGTAATCGAACCGGTCCGACAACGCGTATAGGTGGTCAAAGCCAATGAAGTACTGAACGATACCGTAGGCGGCGACGACGCCGCTGACCGCGGTGGCAACGACCCACAGCCTCTCGATCTCGGCCCGGGAGCGCATGTAGTCGTACGCGATGAAGAAGACGGGCAGCCAGATGACCCACGCACGCACGCCCGCGAGGCTGGCCAGGAAGCTCCGCGCGTTGGGGTTTGCCACCTCCGCGAATACGTAGCCAGCGAGCAACGCGGCGGGCACCGCCACCAGAGTGCGTAGCGAAGGCCGTGCCTCACCCGACAGCAGGCCCCAGGCCCATCGAACCAGGGCGAGCAGGACGAAGTAGTCCTTGAGAAACAGGCTGAACCGTTCCGCGAATAGCGGCTTGAGGAAGCCGTCGAAGTTCGCTATCAGCACCAGGCCCAGGATCGCCCACTCCATCCGCGCCAGGGCCAGCAAGGTAACCGCGACCCCGAAGCAGAGCACCAGTACCAGCACCCAGCTCTGCCGCGTGCCCAGGTAGAGCATGGCGCAGCCGAAAGCCAGAAAGGCCACCGTCACGAGCGCCCGGCTCGGTGCGCGCAGGTAGACGGGCATCCCGGGCTCACGGTACATCGCCGGCCTCCGTGGTAGGTTCCGCGGGCGCTGCTCCACCCCGGGTCCGCAGGTAGCTCTGCAGGCCCTCCAGCTTACCCCGCGTCGAGGCCCAGAACTGCCGGAACGCATTCGGGCGCCGGTGGAGCGCGGCGTCCAGTCCCTTCGCCAGGCCAAAGTACGCCCCGTGACCCACCAGCAAGGTGTAGGCCACAAACACCGGCTTCGCCCACCACGCCAGGTGCTTCAGCAGGCAGTAAGCCATGTTGTGGCTGCTCACGCGCACGACGTCCAGGTCGTCCATGCGTCGGCTGACCCCATCCACTCGGTCCGCGGGGTAGTGGTGCACGAGCGCGTCCGGATCGTACAGCAGGAGACCGTGACGCCGTGCGGCGAGCGACACGTCGGTGTCGTTGAGCACAGCCGCCGCGCGGTACAGCACCGGGTCGAACGGGGGCAGCGCCGACCGGCGGAAGCTCATGTTCGCACCCTTCAGATGGTCCACCCGTCGGATCCCCTCGCATCCGCGATGGTGCTCGCCGATCAGCCGGCCGTACCAGGTCAGAAGCCCCACCTCGGCGGCCGGCTCCGTGTCGGGCGATCCCTCAACCCGGTCCCGTCCCCCGGCGCCGACAACGCTGGCGTCCTCGTACAGAGCCTCCAGACGCTCGAGCCATTCTCGCGTCGGCTCCGTGTCGTCGTCGGTGAAGACGATGATGTCTCCGGAGGCCTCCGCCACGCCCCGGTTCATCGCCGCGACCTGTCCCGGCTCGTGAACCAGGGCTCGGCGCACGATCCCGTGCCCGTCGTCGGCCGCCATCTCGTCTACGGCCGCCTGGCTCTCGGGGTCGGTGTCGCGGACGACCACCACCAACTCGTCAGGTGACCGTGTCCCGCCAAGTATGGCTGACAGGCAGCGGCGGAGACTGTCCGGCCGACGATAGCTGGGCACGATGACGGTGAGCTTCATTCTGCGCCCGCGCCTACCTCTGCCTCTCGTTCGCGTCGCCGGTAATCCTCCAGCACCTCCCGGGAAACGTCCACGATCTCGCGTGCAATCTGGCCCACGTCCTCCTGCCGGCCCGTCTCGAGTTCCTCGCGGATGAGCCGGGCCTTCTGATCGACCTCCGCCCAACCCTCGAAGGTGTGGGCGAACCGCCCGAACTCGATCGAATCAAGCACAACCTGCCTGGACTTCGGCGGCTCTTCGGGCTCCCAGAACATCATGTCCTTGAACACCTGCCTGATCCCCGAAGGATCGCGCCAGATCCGCATCTGGTACGCTTGCGCCTCCGCGCCCGAGAGGTACTTCACCAGATCCCACGACTCGCGAGGGTGCCGCGTGCCCGAGTAGATCGCCCAGCCCGCCGTCACGAGCTTGGTGATCTTCTGCCGCGGCCCGGCCGGCATTGGCCCGATGTCCCACTCGAAGCCCTCGATCTCCCGGAAATCGGGGACGCACCAGATGCCCAGCCCGAACATCCCGAGACGCCCCGTCTTGAACATCTCCTGGGCGTTCAGGGACTGGGTCAGATGCTGGGGCGGCGGCATGATCTTGTACTTCCATATCAGGTCCCGGTAGAGCCCCAAGCCTTCCATCGCCTCCGGCGTCTCCAGCAGGCAGCGGCCGTGCTCATCGTACGTCTCGCCGCCGTGTCCCCACACGAAGATTTCCCACGGCACATTGGCGATCGCGTACTGGTCGACGTTGCCATCGCCATCGACGTCCCGGGTGAGCTTGAGGCCATGCCGGATCACATCATCCCACGTCCATCCCGGCTGCGGATACGGGACCCCCGCCTGATCGAACATGTCCCGGTTGTAGAACAGGACATACGGGTGCCAACTGCGGGGAAGACCGTACACCTTCCCGCCGGCCGTGTAGAAGTCGATCAGCACATCGAACCAGTCGGCCCGCTGGACGCCGTCTTGCGCCATCATCTCCTCGAGCGGCAGATACACTTCCTTGCGCACGAAGGTGGGGAAGACCTCGGGCCACACGTACATGACATCCGGAGGCGCGCCGCCGGCGATCATCGTCTGGATCTTGATCTCGGTGCCTTCCCCGCCGGTTGTCGTGATGATGTTGACGCTGACGCCGGGGTGCTTCTTCTCGAACTCCGCCATCCAGTGACGGTTGAGTGCCTCCTCCGTCACGTCCCCCCAGCAGACGTAGTCAAGCCGAACCGTCGCCCGCTGCCCGCCGCCGGCGGCCTTGCTGGTGAACCGGACGAGGCGCAGGTTCACGGCCTTGCTGATGACCACCAAGGCTACCAGCACGACCACGACACACACGATGACTCGCGCCCTGCGACGTCCCATGGCTTCCCCGCTGTCAAGTACCGGTGCGCACGCGGTTCGCGCGGACCTGACGCGTTCCGCGGCCGGAACACGCCAGGTCCTGGTGCACGGATTGACGGAGCCCATGTTCAGTTCGCCTGGCAGACGTTCCTCCCCACTTGTACCCTTGCGCGTCTCCGCCACTGCCTCGAAGGTCCGAGATTCCCCCGTGCCCGCGGGTCTCCCGACCCGCGCCGTTCGAGCCGTCCGTAGGTCGGGTCTCCAGGCCCGACGCCGTCATCTTCCTCGTTCCCGGGCCTCGCCACGGCGGCATGCACGACTGCCCCGCACCGCGCTGCCGCCTCGCTCGACGACGTCCAATAGGCCACCGGGATACCGACAGAACGCAGCGAGTGGAATGCCGAAGGCTTACAGCCCAGCGGCCGGCGGCCTGAGCAGCCTCGCCCGGCCCCAGTTCGCCATGTCCGCTGTGTAGCCGTCCCCGGCGTCGGTCACGACGAGCCGCAGCCGCTCCACAGCCTCGACGGGGAGGTCGATCTCCTCCGCCTCACCCAGGCCGTGCATCGTGTCGGTCTCATGCAGCAGCCTGTCGTCGCCGAAGACTTGGAACACCACCGTACCGTTCGCCTCCGCGCCGCCAACCAGAGCGAAGAAGCGAACGTACCGGCCATCCAGCCGATAGATGATCTCCGACGGCGCGTGCGTCCCCAGCCCCTTCCGGAGTTTGCGGCCGCCCAGGCGGAGTGGCTTCCCCTCGACATCTCTGTCGAGGCGGGGTAGGTCGTCGCCGTTTGGCGTCCAGCCGGCCTCGCCCGACTCCCACTCCAGGTCGCTGAGGTACACCCAGTCCCCCGGCGGAAGGCTGGGCTCCAGCCGCCGCCCCGGGGGTGGGGGAGGGGGAAGCACCACCACCTGCTTCTCGGCCTCCGAGCCACGCAGAGAGAGCAGGTCCTCGCGCGGATACTCAACCAGCTCGCCCGCGAGAGCCCTCAGCGACGTTAGCAGAGCCTGGTAGTCGGGGTCACCGGTGTCCGCAAACACCGTCTCCTCGCACCGGCCCCAGCCCCCTGCTTCTCGCGCCAGAGGCGCCTGCAGCGCGCGGCTGAGCCTCGCGTCGCGGCGGTTCAGGGACAGCCACCAGTTGTCCCGCCGTCCGTCGTCGTCGCCATGGCAGTCGGCGCACCGCCGCCGGTAGACCTCGACCATCGGCTGGCGCCTTGCGTCACCGAAGATCCGGCGATTGGGATAGTGGGAGGTCTCGTAACGGTCGTAGTAGACCCCATTGGCGTCGATCCAGTTGATCAGCCGCTGCCAATCCTCGTCGGTCAGTTGCACGCCGTGGTGACCGCTGTCCAGGAGCTGGCAGACACGCGAGGCCCCCGACCCGTACGTGTAAGGCGGGCGAGCATCGACGTCGTCGGGGTGATCCCAGCGCATCGCGTTCGCCATTGCGAGATAGGGCAGAAGCTCCTCGTAGCCGATGGTGAACTGGTTGGTCAGATCATCGGTCAGGATGACCCCGTTGCTATAGCGGTCGTGGGTGTGGCACTGGATGCACTTGGCGTTCAGCACCGGCTGCACGTCACGCAGAAAGCTCAGCGTCTCGATGCCCCACGGTGGCAGCGACGGCGTGCTGGGGGCGCGATGGAGGGCCAGGGCTGTCGCGTTTGGCGGTGCGGTGTTGCGCGGCTCATGGCAGCCGATACAGGTTCGCTGCTCCCCCGGCTTCAGGCAAAGCACGCTCCGCATCCGCTGGATTTCGCGCTGTTTCTCGTCCAGCACCTCGAAGTACACGTTCCGGTTCGCCGGGACCGAGAAGTACGCCGATCCATCGGGCTCAATCGGCACCGTGCCGAAGATGCGCTTGATGGTATAGATCCCGGACGCTGCAGTGCACACGACGCCGCCCCAATGCACCCCCTTGCGTGGCACGTCCTCCACAATCCGCAGGTGCCGCGCCTGTCCGCGATCGACGCCCGCCAGGCCGACGTGGACATCCAGCAATAGCAGCTCGGCGAGCGCATCCTCGGTGTCTGTGCCCACGGCAGCGGGCAACATTGCCGGTGGCCGCGTCCGCCGGACCAACGGCACCGGTTCGGCGCACGATATCTCAGGATCCCGGTAGACGAGTGCCAGGTTGCCATGGTCGTCGCCGACATACAGCGCCCACGATTCCTCCAGCCACGGCAGCGCCGTCGGCGTGAACGAGCACAGGTAGGTGCTCTCCGACAGCGGCCACGGGTCGCTGTACCAACCGTAGTAGCTCTCCTCCGCCTTCTCGCCGGTGATCGGCACGTTCGGCGTCAGTACCTGGATCGGCTCGGGGCCATCCACACCGCGCCGCTGGTCGATCAGCCCGATCGGGCCGTGCGTCTGGCCGTGGTGGGCGGTGAACAGGCCCATGATCTTGTGGCTCCCCGGCACCGGCCGAGGGAACATCACCACATTCGGCCTTACGGTGGCGTTGCCGTAGAACGGCTCCACCATCGTCCCGTCCGGGTTCATGGTGAATGGCTTGTGGAGCGAGGTGACGGAGCGCTCGTTGTACTCCCACCGGCTGTAGATGATCCGTCCATCCGGCAGCACAGCGGGGTTGAAGTCATTGAAGCAGTTGAAGCTGAGCTGGCGTACGCCGGAGCCGTCAGCCTCCATCACGAACAGCGTAGGTGCGTGGCGGTCGCCGCCGCACATCACGAAGTGTTCCGAGCGGTCGGAGGTGAAGCCGATCTGCCCGTTCGGCAGGTAGAACGACTCGCAGTCGTTCTTCGAACCGAAGGTGAGCTGCCGCAGGCCCTCGCCGTTCGCATTCACCTCGTACACGTGATAACTCTGTCCGCCGTCCCAGTCGTCATTGCCGTTCCCAAAGGAGAAGAGCAGCTTGGTCGCATCCCAGTGCAGGCACACGTCGCGGTAGACGCCTTCTCTCAGCGACTCCACCAGCGGCTCAAGGCTGCCGGCCGGACCCGGTGGCGATAGACGGTAGATTCCCCCGCCGGGACGGTTGCGCAGATGGTGGGCGTCCATGAACGGTTGCTCGGAGTCAAAGGGCTTCCGCTTCACAAAGAGCAGCGTGTCGAAGTCCAACCGCCGCAACAGCAGCTCATCCCGCAGCGCGCTGGCATTCTCGAACAGCTCCCCCCACGCAGCGCTCTTGCCGTCCGGGGTCCATTCCCGTTGTCGGCGCCGCAAAGCCTCCAGCCGATCCGCCGCCGCGGCGTCCGGCGTGTCGGCCAAGATCTGGGCAACGTTCTCCAGAACCGCGTCTACGTCAACCACGTGTGTCAGCAGGGGCAGCCAGAACCGGCGCCCCGCCTCCTCGATCGACAGCACCAGCAAGCTGCCGCCCTGGCGGTCGAGATCAAAGCCGAACTCCAGCGCCTGGGTCGCGCCCCCGGCCAGCTCCACAGCCTGCTCGCCCCAGGTGCGCCGTTCGTCCGGGGACCACGATGAAAGGCCCACTGTGAGCGCGAGGGGCCTCTGCGTTACGTTGCGGACCGAGAAGGGAAGCACATTCGGGCCGCGCCTGAAGTCACACGGCGCGCCCAGTCGGAGCGCAAAGGGGGCAGGCTGGGGTACGAAGGCGGTGAGACGGTCGAAGCGGCGATGGTAGCCGTGGTACCAGTGGTCCCTCCCGCCGCCACCGGGGTGCTTGTAGCCCAGAACCGCCGTGCCGCCATCGACGAGTTCCTCCGCGGACGTGCCGTTGGCATTCAGCCGCGTGATCTCTACCTTGCTCTCGGCGAGCCGCGCATGGACCCGTCGGCCATGGTCTTCATCCGGCAAGAGCCTCAAGGGGATTGGGTTCGGCCATTCCACGGCCTCGCCGTCGGTCGGGACAGGCAGGGCCGGCGTCCGCTGCTCCTCCGGCGTGGCCTGTTCCCACTCGGCGAGGATCGCCTCCCAGTCCCGAATGGCACGCAGCGACTCCCGGAGGTACCAGTCCCGCCTCGCCATCTCCCGCCCCGGCGCCACAGCCAAACACACCGCGTGGAGAACCAGCGGAAGAAGAACGAGGATTAAGGCCCGCCAGCCGCAGCTCACTGATACTTCCCCCGGCTTCCTTGGGGGTCTCGCGGCGTTTCAGTCGTTCGTGGGTCGGGTTTCCCAACCCGACGCCGTTCGCCGGTCCGCCGTCGTAGGTCGGAGCTCCAGCTCCGACGCCTTCCTCCATCCGCCTCCCTCACCTCGCCCCCGCTCGCGCCGCCTTCCGGATCCTCGTCGGCTTCCAGCCGCCGGCGAGCACCTTCGCCAGGTACTTCCCCGTGTATGAGTGCGCGATCTTGGCGACCTCCTCCGGCGTCCCGGTCGCGACGACCTTCCCACCTCGGTCCCCGCCCTCCGGCCCCAGGTCGATGATGTGATCCGCGCACTTGATGACATCGAGGTTGTGCTCGATCACCACCACCGCGTTACCCGCGTCAACCAGCCGGTTCAGCACCGCTAGCAGCCGCTTGATGTCGTCGAAATGCAGACCCGTCGTCGGCTCGTCGAGTACGTAGATCGTCTTCCCCGACTGCGTTCGCGCCAGCTCCTTCGCCAGCTTCACCCGCTGGGCTTCCCCGCCGCTCAGGGTTGGCGCCGGCTGTCCGAGCTTGATGTAGTCGAGTCCAACGGCGGCGAGCGTGCCCAGGATGCGCCCAACGCGCGGGATGTTCCCGAACAGGTCCAGAGCCTCCGCGACCGTCATGTCGAGCACCTGCGCGATGTTCTTCCCCTTGTACAGGACCTGCAAGGTCTCACGGTTGTACCGGGTCCCCTTGCAGGCCTCACATGTCACGAACACATCGGGCAGGAAGTGCATCTCAACACGCTTGGTGCCGTCACCGTTGCAGGCGTCGCAGCGGCCGCCCTTGACGTTGAAACTAAACCGGCCCGGCTCGTAGCCTCGCACCCTTGCCTCCGGCGTCATCGAAAACAGCTCCCGGATTGGCCCGAAGGCGCCGACGTAGGTCGCCGGATTGGAGCGCGGTGTGCGGCCAATCGGGTCCTGGTCGATGTTGACCGCCTTCTCGATCCGCTCCACGCCCAAGACCGCCCGGTGTCGTCCGGGCCGGGTCGCCGAGCCATGCAGTCGCCGCTGCAGTGCCCGGTACAGGCAGTCGATAACCAGGGTGCTCTTCCCAGAGCCCGACACACCCGTCACGCAGGTGAACAGACCCAGCGGAACGGGCACGTCAATGCTTTTGAGGTTGTGCTCCGCCGCGCCCAGAACCTCAAGCAGAGCGCCGTCCTTGGGCTCGCGCCGATAGGAGGGGACCTCGATCTCCCTCCGTCCTGCCAGGTAGGCGCCCGTCACTGACTCCTCGTTCGCGAGCAGCGTCTTGACGCTGCCGGAGTGGACAACGTGCCCGCCCTGAACGCCCGCGCCCGGCCCGAAATCGAGCACGTGATCCGCGCTGAGGATCGTCTCCGCGTCGTGCTCGACGACAATCACAGTGTTCCCGAGGTCCCGCAGGTGAAACAGCGTCCGCAGCAGCCGCGCGTTGTCCCGTGCGTGCAGGCCGATGCTCGGCTCGTCGAGCACGTACAGTACGCCCGTCAGCCCCGCCCCGATCTGTGTGGCGAGCCGAATGCGCTGCGCCTCGCCGCCTGACAGCGTGGGCGAGGGCCGGTCGAGCGTCAGGTAATCAAGGCCCACGTCGGCCATGAACTGCAGCCTCGCGGCGATCTCATCCACCATCCGCGAACCAATGGCCGCCTCCGCTCTCGCCAGGTCCAGCTTCCGGAAGAACCGCAGCCCCTGCTTGACGGTCATCGCGTTCGCATCGGTGATCGACTTCTCCCCGACCCGCACGCCCCGCACCTCCGGGCGGAACCGCGTGCCGCCACACTCTCTGCACGGCGCCGACGAGAACCGCCCCGGCCCGCCGCCGTCGCCTCCGGCGCCCCTCCGGCCGCCGCGCGGTCGGCCGAAGAATCCCTCCCACGTTGACGCGTACTTGAAGACGCGTCCGCTGCGCGCCTGGTAGGTGAACTCGATGGTCTCCTCGCCCGTGCCGGTGAGGACGACCCGCTGCACCTTCTCGGGCAGCTCCTTCCAGGGGACCCCGGGCTCGAAGTTGTAGTGCCGGGCCAACGCCTCGATTACGTGCCGCGTGTGGGCGCTGTCCTCTCTGCCCTGGAGGTCGATGGCGCCGCCGAGGATCGGCTTGCTCGCATCCAGCACCAAGGCATCGGGATCGACGGCAAATTGCGTGCCCAGACCGCCACAGGCGGGGCACATCCCCTGGGGGCTGTTGAACGAGAACATCGCCGGCGTAAGCGGGGGATAGCTGATACCGCACGTCGGGCAGGCGAAGCGGGCGGAGAAGAGCGTGTCGTCGCCATCGACCACAGCGGCGATCACGGTCTCGTCTCCCAGGGCGAGCGCCGTCTCCACCGAATCGTTCAGGCGGCTGCGGACGTCGGGGCGGATGATGAGCCGGTCCACCACGACCTCGATGTCGTGGCGTCGCTTCTCCGAGAGCCGGATCTTGCCCGACAGGTCCACGACCTCCCCGTCAATCCGCGCCCGCACGTACCCCTGGCTCCGGGCATCAGCCAGCAGCTCCTTGTAGCCACCCCTTCGCTCGCGGGCAACGGGCGCCAGGACCATCAGCCGCGTGCCTTCGTCGAACTCGAGCACCCGGTCCACGATCTGCTCGGCGGTCTGGGACGAGATCGGCTGCCCGCACTCGTGGCAGTGGACCTTGCCGACGCGCGCAAAGAGCACGCGCAGGTAGTCGCTGATCTCGGTGACGGTCGCGACGGTTGAGCGAGGGTTGCCGCTGGCGGCTTTCTGCTCGATGGAGATGGCCGGCGAGAGGCCCTCAATGTGGTCCACCTCCGGCCGCTGCATGCGGTCGAGGAACTGCCGGGCATAGGTGCTCAGCGACTCGACGTATCGCCGCTGCCCCTCGGCATAGATCGTGTCGAAGGCCAGCGAGGACTTCCCGCTCCCGCTCACTCCGCTGAAGACGATCAGCTTGTCCCGCGGCAGCCGAACGGTGATGTCCTTGAGGTTATGTTCTTTAGCGCCGAAGATTGATAGCGTATCGCTGCCCATGGGGGAATTCCGTTTGCTACCGAACGTCCGTGCGATAGCGAACCACGCCACTATATCACTGGGCAGGGAAGACCGTCAACG
>CBFDAZ010000014.1:0-20732 GCA_965602825.1 uncultured bacterium | reverse complement strand
TGCTTTTCGGAGTTGAGCCTGCCAAGACGACTCTGCACCTCCCCCCCTTCGTATCGCGGCATGTCTTCGTACACTCTCTACCGCGAAATGTGGCGCTTTTCACATATCGATGTGTTGCGACCTGACCCGCATTCCGCTACCTATTCATGAGTGTGTAGGTCACAGTGTGAATCTCGGTGCCGGGCGCATCAGCAGCGGTCGCCGACGCCGTGTAGATGAGGTCGCACTGTCCAAGGCAGCGGCGAACACCAGTTATGAGGTCCCACGCAGTGCCACCCACAAGCGTCACAACGGGTTCAGCCGTTCCCGGCGTACCCGTGCCGCGGACGTTGCTCGCCTCCACCGTCAGCGTGTAGACCGGCGCGACGATGTCGGACTGCACGGTGATACGCTTTCTGTTGTTCCGGTTGCTGAACCAGACAAGGTCGCAACCGTTGTCGATCACGGGGTCCGGATCGCTGCCGTCGAGCTTTGGGATGATGGTGAGAGTGATGTCGCCGCCTGTTACCGTGATGCCGTGCCTCTCGGGGACGACAACCGTCACAGTATGGCTGTCGTCCGCGAGTTGGCAGGCGGCGGGGCTCATGGCCAACAAGACGACTGCCATGGCCCACACGATGGTGCATGTGCTGGAGCGGGCGTTCCCGCATGGATGTGGCTGCATGGTGTCTGCGATGTAAATCTTCGGTATCACGCGACTCACCCGTAAGTAAAGGCCACCGGTCTCTTACCACAGTTCCGTACGAGATGAAGGAATTATTCGTGCGAGTTGAGACGCGGAACCGCGCAGAACCATATTCGAGCCTCGCACCACTAGCGGTCGCTGGGCCCTGGCGCCTCTTGCGGTTGGCGCCCGGCAGCCCAGCGTGCGAGCGCTTCGCTCTGCGCGCTTGCCGGGAATGCCCGGGCCTGGTGGAACGTTAGTAAATGGGGTGGAAGTGAGAAGGCCGACGTGTCGGCAAGCTCACCGAATGCCGGCGAGCGAGAGGCCGAGGCTGAGTCGTTGGGGCGGCGGGAGGTACCGTTGACCGCGGCACGGGGTCGAGCGAATCTCGTACTGTGAGGGCCGCGAGTGAAGGGCGCAAGGGATCTGCCTCCACGCTGCCAAGGAACGGCCGAACGAATTGAGGAAGGGGCCCCCGGTCGTCGCACCGCGATCCGGGGCCGACTCGAGCCCGCACCGTGCCGGCGCGGCCACTGCTGACATGATAGGACAAAGCGAGATTCTGGCTTGGCTGCGTGAGGAGGATGAACGACGCCTTCAGGAGTTGTGGCAGCATGCTTGCGCAGTCACGCTGGACAACGTGGGAGACCAGGTCCACCTGCGCGGCCTGATCGAGTTCTCCAACGTGTGCGTCCGTCGGTGCCTGTACTGCGGGCTTCGAGCCTCTCACCGGCAGCTACTCCGCTATCGGATGACCCACGAGGAGATCGTCGCATGCGCGCACCAGGCGGTGCGTTACGGTTACGGGACGGTCGTACTGCAATCGGGGGACGATCCATCCGTCACCGGGAAGTGGCTGGTCGACGTGATCCGCGGCATCAAGGCCGAGGCCGCAGTGGCGGTGACCTTGAGCGTTGGCGAGCGGCGCGCCCAGGATCTCTTGGCCTGGCGCCAGGCCGGTGCCGACCGCTACCTGCTGCGCTTCGAAACGTCGAATCGTCGGCTCTACGAACGACTCCATCCCTCGCTTCCCGGCGAGGTCTCGGACCGCATTGCCGGGATCGGCGTGCTCGGCAAGATGGGCTACGAGACTGGTGGCGGGGTGATGGTTGGCCTGCCGGGGCAGACGTACGAGGACCTGGCCAATGACATCCAGCTATTCCGCCAGCTGGAACTGGACATGATCGGGATTGGACCCTTCATCCCGCATCCCGCGACGCCACTGGGAGCCGGCAATGACGGTCTCCGCGCACCCGAAGGCGAGCAGGTGCCCAATACCGATCTGATGACCTACAAAGTCCTTGCGCTGGCCCGCATCGCCTGTCCGCGAGCGAACATACCGAGCACAACCGCGCTGGCGGTGCTCACCGAGGGAGCCGGTCGGCAGTTGGGGCTGGAGCGGGGAGCGAATGTCATCATGCCGAACCTGACCCCGCCGAAGTACCGTGGCAAGTATGAGATCTATCCCGCCAAGGGCGTCGTTCAGGTCGCCACGGATGAGGGGGACAGGCTGATCAAGCAGAACATCCGGGCGCTCGGCAGGAAGGTTGGCTCCGGCCGAGGGGATTCGGCTGTGCACACTGCGGACGCCAGGGCTCAGGCGCTGGCGGAGTACGTGGCGAGCACCGGCGGGCCGGCGTGAGGAACGCGCGACGGAGCGGCAACTCCGGCGGCACGAAACGGCCGGTTTTCCAGGCCACGCTGACGAGTCAGGAAGTCGCCTCGGCTCCGCAGCGCCCGGTTCATCCGGCTCATTCGGAAGGGAGAAGTCCGTGGAGACTCCCGCTGCCCCCAAGTCATTCCGCCTCCATATCGGTCTGTTCGGCCGGCGCAATGTGGGCAAATCGTCGCTCCTGAACGCCCTCACCCGTCAGGACGTCTCCATCGTGTCGGACATCGCCGGCACGACCACCGACCCCGTCGAGAAGCCAATGGAACTCCTGCCACTCGGGCCCGTGCTGTTCATCGACACGGCAGGCATCGATGACGTCGGTGGGCTGGGTGAGAAGCGAGTGCAGCGGACCAGGCAGGTCTTCGACCGCACGGATGTCGGGGTCGTCATCGCGCAGGCGAATGAGTGGGGGCAGTTTGAGGAGGATATCCTCGCCGAGTTGGCGCGGCGCGAGCTGCCGACGATCGTGGTGTTCAACAAGATCGACCTCGCCCAGCCCGCCGCGGCCCTGCTGGCGCAGCTAAGAGAGCGGAAGATCGCCATCGTGGAGACCGTGGCGACCGAGGGCAGGGGCATCCTGGACTTCCGGGAGGCCTTGATCCGCTCGGCTCCAGAGGACTTCATCAACGCGCCGTCCATCCTCGGCGACCTCGTGCCGCCCGGGGATCTGGCTCTGCTGGTGGTGCCGATCGATCTGGAGGCGCCCAAGGGCCGGCTGATCCTGCCGCAGGTGAACGCGATCCGGGACTTGCTCGATAACGACTCGTACTGCATGGTCGCGAAGGACCGGGAGCTCCGCGACGCCCTCGAACGGCTCACAAGGCCTCCGGCCATCGTGGTGACCGACTCGCAGGCGTTCCTGAAGGTCGCCGGGGACACGCCGAACGATGTGCTGATGACGTCCTTCTCAATCCTGTTCGCGCGGTACAAGGGCGATCTGGTGGAGTTCGTCCGCGGGGCGCTCGCCATTGAACGGCTGCGGCCCGGCGACCATGTGTTGGTCGCGGAGGCGTGCTCGCATCACCCGATTGGCGACGACATCGGGCGGGTGAAGATCCCCCGGTGGCTTACTCAATACGTCGGCGGCAAGCTGGAGTTCACGCACGTGCAGGGACACGACTTCCCGGAGGATCTGCGGCCCTACAAACTCATCGTCCACTGTGCGGCCTGCGTCTGGAACCGGCGCGAGATGCTCTCACGCATCTGGCGCTGCCGGGCCGCGGGCGTGCCCATCACCAACTACGGCGTCACCATCGCCTACTCCCTGGGGATCTTCGAACGAGCGCTGGCCCCCTTCCCGGCCGCCTTGGAGAACGCCCGGCGGACCAGTGACTCTGGGGCCGCGCTCGATGCGGCGCAGCGCGAGGTGTAGCGCGACCTACTCACGGCAGACGTCGCGCCCGACACCCGATCCCCGAAGCCCCCGTGCAGGCTGACAGCGCTCTCTATGGCCCGGTCGGGTGCCTGGCCGGCAGTACGCCCTGAATGATGCGGCTGAAGCGCGTGCCTACGGCGCACCAGCCTCCGAGGCGTGTTCATCACCCTTGCTGGGTCCGCCCGCCAACAGGCGCTGCAGCGTGTTGGCCAACTCGGCCATCGGAGGCGGCTTGTCAAACCACGCGTCGGCCTTCATCCAATCAAGGACTTCCTTCGGGTTCCTCCTGAAGTCGAACCCCGTGGTGTCCACCACGGAGGTCAGTATGATGATGGGGGCCCGCCGGAATCGCGGGTCACGCCGCAGGGCGCGCGCGAGGCGGGCCCCCGAGTCCGTGCGTTCCATCATCAGGTCCAACAGGAACGCATCGGGAATCTCTCGGTCGCTCGTCTCGAGCGCCTCGTCGCTCCGCTCGGCGGTCACAACGCTAAAGCCCATGCCCTCGAGCATGAGCCGGTTCTGCTCGAGGAAATCGGGATCGTCGTCAACAACCAGTACCTTGGCACTCTCGCGAACCACTGCGGGGGCTACGTCCATCGGGACGGCGATCGTCACTGTCGTGCCAACACCTGCCTGACTGTCGATGCGGATGTCGCCCCCGTGGGCCTCGACCACACCGTGGGCGACTGCCAGGCCGAGCCCAGCCCCCCGCTGGTTGTCCTTGGTGCTGACAAAGGGCTGGAGGACCCTGGGCAGGATCTGGGGATCGATGCCTCCGCCGTTATCCCGGACGACGATCTCGATGGCGCTCTTGCCGTCGCACGCACTCGCCTCGATCTCTACCTCGCCCGATTGACCTACGGCCTCCAGGCTGTTGGTGAGAACATTGACGAGTACCCGGGAGAGCTGCGTCCGGTCGGCAACGATCGGCGGGAGATTATCGAACTCACCTTTCTTTATCTCGACGTCCGCGAAGGCGGCCTGGGGGCCGACCTCTTCCACGGCCTTGCTGACGATGTCGGCAATCCGGCACCGTTCCCATTGTGGCTCGCCCTGGCGGGCGAACTGCTGGAGGCGCGACATGACGTCCCGGCAGTGGAGTGCCTCGGCCGTGATGGTCGCCAGGTCCTCCCGCTGTGCCGAGTCCCCGGGCAGGCTGTCACGGAGCAGTTGTGCGAAGACGACGATGTTGCTCAGAGGGTTGCTGATCTCGTGCGCCACGTCGGCGGCCAGCCGGCCCATCGAGGCGAGCTGCTTGGCGCGAACGGCCAGCTCACGCGCCTTCCCGATCTCGCTCTTGGTGCGGCTGAGCTTCTCGATGTTGATCTGGAGCTGGTCGATCAGATAGGGCAGACACATCTCGGGCTCGGCGAGCCCCTGATGGACGGCGATGGCCTTCTCGCGGCAAGTGTGATACCCGCAGGCGCCGCAGTTGAGTTCGTCGGCCGGGCCAAGCTTGTTCGTACGGGCGAGGATGTCACGGATCTCAGTCTCGGTTGGCGTGCTCAGGCTCATGTCTTGAGCGTGGAAGCGGCGCGAGACGTCCACGTCGGCCACAGCAGCGAGAGAGCCGCCCACGTCGGGCCCGAGAGCCTCCAGCTCACGCACATGAGCGGTGACGAGCTCCTTGCGCGCAAGCGGCGACTTCTCTCCTACGAAGGCCGGCCCGGCAATGCACCCCTCGCAGAGCAACGCGTCGAGGAACCGGGCCGAGAACCGGCCGTCGCGCAGTTCCTGCAGGGCCGCCAGACAGCGGTCGGTCCCCTCGACGACGATAATCGAGTCGTCCATCAGGTCTGCCTGTATGGCCGCGGCCTTGAGCAGGCCGCCTGAGACCGGGAACAGCGCCCCAAAGCGCGGCAGCGGGTCGTCTGCACGGGAGGCCTGCAGGCTTGCCATGTCGATACCCCGGTCCTGCACCATCTCGTGGAAGCCCAGGAAGGTGAGTGCCGCGTCTGTCGAGTCAGCCACCTCCGGGTCGCGAATCTCGACCTTCTTCGCGACACAGGGCCCAACGAACACGACGTGGGCTTCGGGCACGAACTGCCGCTTTACGGCCCGTCCGAGGGCGACCATCGGTGAGACGATCGGGGCAAGGTTGGGGACGAGCTCCGGCATGTACTTCTGCACGTAGTTGACGAGAGCCGGGCACGGGGTGCTGATCAAGGGACGATCGGGCGGCTGACTGAGCAGTCGAGCATACGCCTGAGCGACCATCTCGGCCCCGAAACCGACTTCCATGACGTACTCGAAGCCGAGGGCGCGGGCGGCCGCCACAACCTGACCGGGCGTGACCCCGTCGTAGGCGGCGGGATACGAGGGAGCGAGAATGGCTACGGCCGGTACCTGATCGGCAAGCAACTCCGTCACGCGCCCGACTGCTGACAGCACCTGCTTCGCGTTCTGAGCGCACACCCGGATGCAGTTGCCGCAGCCGATGCACCGTTCGGTAATGACGCACGCCTGGCCGCCCTGGACGCGGATGGCCTTTGCGGGGCAACTCCTGACGCAGTTGTAGCACCGCCGGCACTTCGCCGCGATGGTGCTGACAACGCCCTGAGACAGGGTCTCGTCTTGCGTCACTGGGACGCCTCGCTCGGTTCAGTACTGGCGTCGCTCGTGCGTCACCCAGCCGCCGACCGATCGCTCGGCCTCGGTCCATCACCTACTTGGTACCGACAGGGCCGCCCTCAGTGGCCCCGGCGCACTGAACGAGCGGCCCCATCGGATACCTGCCCTGAAATTCGGGTGGAGCGACCCCGGTTGCGCCCCACACCCAGGGCAGGACGTCAACCAGCGGCCTCCTGAACCGGCTTCTTGGTCCGCTGCATATACTCTGTGTGCAGCAGGTGATGCGACCTCTCACTCAGCGGCTCACCCAGGAACTCCCCATAGAGACGTTTGATGGATGGGTTCTCGTGGGAGCGACGGATCGGGAGCCGCCGATCGGCCTCGTAGATCGCATCGGCGCGTGCCTGACGGATTTCGGGCGACGTCGGGATCGGCTGGCCACCGCCGCCAAGACAACCGCCCGGACAGGCCATGATCTCGATGAAGTGCCAGTCGCCCTCGCCCGCGGCGACCCTATCGAGCACCTTCGCTGCATTGGCCAGTCCGTGCGCGACCGCCGCCCTCAATTCAAGGTCGCCCACAGAGATCGTGGCCTCGCGGACGCCCTCCATGCCTCGCACCGCCGTGATATCGATGTTCTTCAGTTTCTCGCCCGTGATCACCTCGTAGGCCGTCCGAAGCGCTGCTTCCATCACGCCACCCGTTGCACCGAAGATGACCGCGGCGCCCGTGGACTCCCCGAGCGGGTCATCGTATTGGCTCTCGGGCAGACTGGCGAAGTCGAGGCCCTGCTCCTTGATCATCTTGGCCAGCTCGCGCGTGGTAAGGACGTAGTCAACGTCACGATGTCCGGAGTCGCACATCTCCGGCCGAGCAGCCTCGAACTTCTTCGCGGTGCACGGCATGATCGAGATGACCTTCATCTTGACCGGGTCGATTCCTGCCTTCTCTGCGAAGTAAGTCTTGGCCACAGCACCGAACATCTGCTGGGGCGACTTGCAGCTCGAGACGTTGGGCAGTAGCTCCGGGTAGTAGTGCTCGATGAACTTGATCCATCCGGGGCTGCAGGATGTGGTCTGCGGGAGCACGCCACCGTTCTGGATCCGGTGAATGAGCTCGTGGCCTTCCTCCATGATCGTGAGGTCGGCAGCGAAGTTGGTGTCGAACACCCGGTCGAAGCCCAGCTCTCGCAGAGCCGTCGTCAGCTTGCCGGTCACAATCTCGCCCGGTGGCATTCCCAGAGCTTCCCCCAAACCGATACGGACCGCGGGCGCGGTCTGGACGACGGTGAAGGTGTCGGGATCCTCCAACACGGCCCAGACAGCAGGGATGTGGGTCTTCTCGGTCAGGGCGCCCGTCGGGCACCGGTTGACACACTGCCCACAATTCACGCAGAGGGCGCTGCCCAGGGGGGTATCGAAGGCGGCGCCGATGAGGCTCTCGTAGCCCCGGCCCTTGATCCTGAGAGCGGAGATGCCCTGGATCTCCTCGCACGTCTGGATGCAGCGGCGGCAGAGGATGCACTTGTCCGGGTCGCGGATGACGGCAGGGCTCGAGTCGTCGATCTCGTAACCGGGCGGCTCGGCAGGGAAGCGGATCTCGCGGATCCCGAGTTCCTCGGCGAGCGCCTGCAGCTCGCAGTTGGTGTTGCGCGGGCAGGAAGTGCAGTCCGACGGGTGATCTGACAGCAGCAGCTCAACGACCGTGCGCCGGGCCTTCCGTACTTTGGCGGAGTGCGTGTGGACGACCATACCCTCGCGGACCTGGTAGGTGCAGGACGGCTGAAGCGTCCGCTCTTTCTCGATCTCGACCAGGCAAACGCGGCAGGCGCCCAGCGGCGGCAAGTCCGGGTGGTAGCAGAGCGTCGGGATGTGGATGCCAGCGCTCTTGGCCGCTTCAAGGACGGTCATCCCAGGACTCGCCTGCACCGATTTGCCATTGATCGTTAGGGTCACATCTGACATTCGTGTTAGCCTCCTGTGCAGTCGGGCTGGCACGCCGCCCTACGGTTGGTCTTCGATCACTTCGTAGTCGCAGTGCAGACAGCGGTTGGCCTCGCGGCAGGCCTGCGCCACCGTCAGGCCGATCTCCACCTCGGCGAAGCTGCTGCAGCGCTGCTCGTCTGCGATCCTGCGCACTTCGACCGGCGGAATCTCCTCATCGGCAACCTCTTCCAGACGCTCCATCACGTCGGCAGCGACCCGCGTCTTGGGTCGCTTCTCCGGCTCCGGCATCGGTTCCCCAGACAGGTAGCTGTGGATCGCTGCCGCGGCTCGGTGACCATCGGCAATGGCGTCCACAACGGTCATCGGACCAATCGTCGCGTCGCCTCCCGCGAAGACGTTGGGCCTCTCGGTTACGCCGGTTCCGGGATCGCAGCAGATCCTCCCGCGCTCGGCGTTGACGCAGACGCAGTCCGCATCGATCGTCTGGCCGATCGCAGGGATGACGGTATCCACCGGGAGCGTGAACTCGACACCCTCCACCGGGACCGGTCGACGGCGGCCGCTGCTGTCCCAGTCGCCCAGGTGCATGCGCTGGCAGACCAGACGGGCGACCTTGCCGTTCTGGCTGGCGATCTCCTTGGGCGCAGCAAGGAAGTGGAGCTGCACCCCTTCGTGGGCCGCTTCCTCGATCTCTTGCTCGTGTGCCGGCATCTCCTCGCGGGTCCGCCGGTACACGATGTGGACCTCCTCCGCACCAAGGCGAAGGGCGCTCCGCGCCGAGTCGATCGCGGTGTCGCCGCCTCCGATCACAGCTACTCGGGCCCCAACCTTCGGACCGTTCCGCAGCGCGACGTCGCGGAGCAGTTCGACGGCGTCCACCACACCCTCCGCGCCGCTTCCCGGGCAATCTAGGGCCATCCCGACGTGGCAACCGATGGCGAGGAACGTCGCACCATATCCCTGGTTCTCGAGGTCCTCAAGGGTAATGTCTTCCCCGAATGAGAGCCCGGCATTGAGCTCCACACCAAGGTCCAGGATGTCCTGGATCTCGCGCTGCAGCAGATCGCGAGGCAGGCGGTACTCGGGGATGCCGAGGGCCAGCATGCCCCCGGGGACGGACTGCTTCTCGAAGACCGTAACATCATACCCTTTGCGGATAAGATCGGTGGCGGCCGTCAACCCCGCAGGCCCGGCGCCGATGATCGCGACCTTCTCCCCTCGCTTCGGCTCAAGTTCCGGCTGCCACTTCTTCGTGTAGTTGTCGGCCGCCGCTCGCTTCAGGATGCGGATGCCCACCGGCGCATCAAGCTGTCCGCGTCGGCACTGGGACTCGCAATAGGCCGTGCAGACACGCCCGCACACCGACGGGAAGGGGTTGGCGTCGCGGATGACCTCGTACGCTTCCTCCAGGCGGCCCTCAGCAATCAAGTTCACGTAGGCCGGCACATCCACTCCCGCCGGGCAACTGTGCTCGCACGGGGCCTTCATGATCTCCGTGCAGGTGCCGGAGCGGCAGTGCTTGTCGCGGATATGCTCCTCGTACTCATGGCGGAAGTACCGGATTGTGCTCAGAACCGGGTTGGGGGCCGTCTGCCCGAGCCCGCAGAGGGCGGTCTCCTTGATCTGCTCACCGAGATCGACGAGCAGCTCAATGTCGCCCTCACGCCCCTCCCCTTCACAGATGCGCTCCAGGATCTCGAGCATCCGCTTGGTGCCCACCCGGCAGGGCGTACACTTGCCGCACGATTCGTCCTGGACGAACTCGAGGAAGAACCGGGCCAGGTCCACCATGCAGGTGGTGTCATCCATGACGATCAGCCCGCCCGATCCCATGATGGAGCCGAGCCCTTTGAGCGTCTCGTAATCGACAGCCGTGTTGAGGTACTCCTTGGGGATGCACCCACCCGAGGGCCCACCTGTCTGCGCCGCCTTGAACTTGCGGCCGTTACGGACACCGCCCCCTATCTCGTAGATGATCGTCCCCAGCGGAGTACCCATAGGTACTTCCACGAGGCCCGTATTGTTGACGTGCCCAGCCAGAGCAAAGACCTTGGTGCCCTTGCTGGTCTCGGTGCCGATGGAGGAGACGTACTCCGGTCCGTGAAGGACGATGGGCGCGATGTTCGCGTATGTCTCGACGTTGTTCAGCAGCGTAGGCTTGCCCCACAGGCCCTGCTGAGCGGGGAAGGGCGGACGGGGACGCGGCTCGCCGCGTTTACCCATGATGGAGGCCATGAGTGCCGTCTCCTCACCACAGACGAAGGCTCCCGCCCCCATGCGCAGCTCGATGTCGAAGCTGTGCCCTGAACCGAAGATGTCTTCGCCCAGCAATCCGTAGTCCCGCGCCTGCGCCAGAGCCGCCGAGAGGCGCTCGATGGCGAGCGGGTATTCAGCACGAATGTAGACATAGCCCTTGCTCGAGCCGATGGCGTAGCCGGCGATCGTCATGGCCTCGATGACCGAGTGGGGGTCGCCCTCGAGCACGCTCCGATCCATGAACGCCCCGGGGTCGCCTTCGTCCGCGTTGCAGACAACGTACTTCTCGGCGCCGGGCTCTTTGGCAGTGAGCTCCCACTTGAGGCCCGTGGGAAAGCCGCCGCCGCCGCGACCGCGCAGGCCGGAAGCCTTCACTGCCTCAATGACGTCTTCCGGCGTCATTTCGGTGACGGCCTTGGCCAGAGCCTCGTACCCGTCGCGGGCGATGTACTCGTCAATCTCTGCCGGATCGATCTCACCGCAGTTGCGCAGCACAATCTTCTTCTGGAGAGCGAAGAAGGGGATCTTCTCCATGCTGAGAGCGGGCTCTTCGCCCTCAGCGGAAACGTAGAGAAGGCGCTCGACGGGGCGTCCCTTGAGCAGGTGCTCCTCCACAACGACCTTGGCATCCTCCGGCGTCAGTTTCTGGTAGAAGATTCCCTCGGGGTACACAACGGCAACCGGCCCCAGGTCGCATGAACCCATGCAGCCGGTACGCACGACCTTGACCTCGTCCTGCAGGCCGTGGTCGGCAATGGCCTGCTCCAGCGCCTGTGCAACGCTCTGTGAGCCGGACGACACGCAGCCCGCACCGGCGCAGACCAACACGTGTGAGCGGAGGAACTTGGCCATGGGCGGATCTCGCTTCCTTTCTTGGCAGCCGGACGTTACTCGTATCTGTTCAGGAACTCGGCGACCTTGGTCGGCTTGACGCGCTCGTAGATGTCATCGTCAACCATGACCACCGGTGACAGGCCGCACGCGCCCACACAGCGCACCACGTCCACGCTGTACCTCATGTCGTCGCTCGTCCCACCCACTTCGCACGCGCAGTGCTTCTTCACCGCCTCTAGCACACGCTTCCCGCCGCGGACGTAGCAGGCTGTCCCCTGGCAAGCCTTGACCGTGTGCCGCCCACGAGGCACGGTGGTGAAGAAGCTGTAGAAACTGATGACGCCCTCCACAGCGCCGGCGGGAACATCCAGCTTCTCGGCGATGTACTCCTGGACCGCCTGGGGAAGGAAGCCGATCTCTTCCTGAACCGCGTGGAGTATCTCGATCAGTGAGTCGGTCTGGGCGCCTTTTCGGTCAACGATGCTGTCGATCTTGGAGTAGACCTGTTCGGAGATGCACTCAGCAGCCATAGGTTAGCCGGCCTCCGTTCCTGTCGCGATCACGTGGTCCGCTATCACCTGGCCCTCCACGATATGCTCCGCCACGATGCGCCGCATGACCTCAGGGGTCACCCGCCCGTACGTGGCGCCCGGACCTTTGGGGGGATGCACTTCGACGATCGGCTCCTTGTCGCACAGACCCTTGCATCCGGTCTGCGAAACGGAAACCTGGGAGAGGCCGCGTTCGGCCAACTCTTCGAGCAGGGCCGCCATCACCTCGCGCGCACCTGCCGCGATGCCGCAGGTGCCCATCGCCACAACGACGCGCGCGCTGCCCTCACTGTCCCGCACGGCGAGCGCGGCTTTCGCACGCTCACGAAGGGCTTGGAGTTCCTCGCGGGTTTTCACCCTGTGCTACCTCCTTGCAGTACTGGAGTCGACGCTTCGAACAGGTAGGGCCGCCCGGCGCCCTGTCGGGTCCTTTGCCGCCTCGCATCGCGGCCCGGTTTGGCGCTCTGTCGCCGGCCCTACGCCTTGCTGCCCACGTTGAGTATCCCGTTCTTCACGAACTCGGCGAGCCAGCACAGGACTCTGGGGTCGGTCACCGGCACATCACCCAGTTCCCGTTGCAGCTCCCGTGTATCAATCTCGAACAGACGCCGGCTGGCCCGATGGCGATAGCGGACCGATGTGTGGTCCGCCCCGCAAGCCAGGGCCTGAACGACCTTGCCCATGTCACCCAAGGGTGGGCGGTCGATGTTCGTCAACTGAAGCCAACCATGCACCGTCGTGCCCTCGCCGGACTTCGAGATGATCCGGAGGCCCCCGCCACTACGCTTGCAGGCGGCCTCGAGTAAGGCGAGCCCAAGGCCCACTTGCCGCGTCGTCCGCGTCGAGTAGAAGGGGTCCGCCGCCTGGGCAACCTCTTCCGGAGCCATGCCCGATCCGTTGTCCTGAATGGTGAACTCCAGCAGATTGTCCTGCGGGTTCTCGACCACGCTCAGGTCGATAGCGGTGGCGCCCGCCTCGATGGAGTTCCGAGCCACATCCAGGATGTGCAGTGCAAGCTCGCGCATCGTCCTCAGTCGTCTCTCCTCAGCATCTCGTCCGCGACCAGCCGCCCCCATTCGCGAAGCTCAACATCCGCCTCCGCCACGTCGGAAGGAACCCACGCCACTGCCCGCCCGATATCGGCCAGATAGTGCGCGTCGGAGGCCGAGATCAGCGGCAAGTCTGAAAGCCCGGGCCAGTGCCGGCGCGCCTGCGCAGGGCCCAGATGGGGAGAGAGTTCGAAGAGGTCTACCTGCAGCGCCGGAGGGACGAAACCCAGGATGGGGAGGAGCCCGTTGGGCGAGCGGTCGATGTGTGCGGGGAGGCTTATCCCACCATGCTGGCCAGCCATATCGGCAATCCGCTCAAGAGGCAGATCCGTCGCTGTGAAGAGCAACCGGTTGTCCCGAGCAACGACGTTCCCCAATGTGTCCAGCAGGCGCTGTTCGCCAAAGATGTCCTCGCGGTTGGCGAGATCGGGAAGGTGGCCTGCGACAGAAGAGTCCATTGCCATTGCGGCCTCGACGTTGTCGAACAGAGTCACGACATGGACGCCCTCTGCGCTTTCCACTTCGAGCCCGACGAATGCCCTCACGTCGAAGGCCTGGGCTGCGTCCATGAGCGCCCACGCGTTGCGGGCAGTGTTGTGGTCCACGACGCCCAGAGCTCTGATACCCAACCGCTCTGCCGCAAGCAGCATTGCGGGAGGCTGCATCTCTTCGCCGCCACAAGGCGACAGGGCCGTATGGACGTGGAGGTCAATCGGCACCCGCCCTGCCATCGATCGGCCCCTAGCGCACACCCAGTTGGTACAGCTCGCCGGCGAGGACGAAGGCCGACTTCTGGGAGGTGAACAGGGCGATTCCCTCCTCCTCGGCCCGCACGATCGTCTCTTCTTCCGGCTGGAAACCTCCCGCGATGATGATCCCCGACAGGCTGGCAAGCTCAGCGACCGCGACGATGTTCGGGTGGATCTGGATGGTGATCCACAGATTGCCTGGCTTACCCTCCGACATGACATAGCTCAGTAGATCGCTGACCTGCGCCCCCGTCACGGGACCGACGAATCCATCACTGCTATCGGCGCGAACAGTCAGGCCCAGCCGGTCGGCGATCGCTGCCACACTCCGTTCAGGGGCATTAGTCATGCGTCGCACCTTCTCGCCGGAACGTCAACATCAACCGAACCCCCTCTCCCGCTGCACTCTCGATCCTCATCTCGTCAGCCTGATCCTTGATGTTGGGCAATCCCATCCCGGCCCCGAACCCTAGAGCCCTCGCTTCCTCCGACGCCGACGACCAGCCCGCTGTCATTGCCAGCTCGATGTCTTCGATCCCGGGGCCCTGGTCCAGGACGACGACTTGGACGTGGTTTGGGCGCACGTCGAGCGAAAGGTAACCGGAGCGCGCGTGCAGCACGATGTTCATCTCCGCCTCGTAGCAAGCCACACTCACACGCCGGATCGTTGCCTCATCCACCCTGATCTCGCGCAGGACCCGCTTGATGGATGTGGAGGCTCGGCCTCCCAGGAAGTAAGCTCTCCCAAGGACCGGGAACTCGTGATGCGCTGAAGGCGTCTCGTCCATGGCGTCAGGGCGGACCGTGACCGGACCGCGCCGAGGGCTTCGCGCTCACCCGGTACGGTCTCAGACCGGAATGTATGAGGAGGCCGCAGGCCTCGTACTTCGACAGGGGGGTTCGGTACAAAGCAACGGCCTCCTCACGAGCGGTCTCAACCATCTCCACGTCGGTCTCTTTGCCCTGGACTATGACGACCCCCAGCAAGTGCTTTATGGTGGCCGTCCTCACCGTTTGCGCGGTTGCCAGACCCGTGACGAGCAGGGAGCCCTCCCGCGCAAAGGCCAGAACGTCGCTCATCAGGTCGGCGGCAAAGCAACCCGTCAATTCCGCGCCGTCATCGGGCGGTGGAACGATCACCTCGGCCTTCAACACCCCCACGGCAGTGCCCAGAGTCACCGTCCCTCGCTCCTCATGCTCGCCCGGCGATGGCGTAAATCACGGCGTCATTGTAGAGGCCCCACCAGACATCTCCGACACCCTAAAGGGGGAAATCACTGTCCCCCAAATGGGGGAGGGCAATGAGGCACGCCGGTGCGGCCGGAAGGACCGAGATGCAGGACTTCGTTGTGCCGGCAGACTTCCCGACCCGCTACGCCGACCGGCCTCGAGGCCCGTCGGCACGGACGACCACCAAGCCTCCACAGCAGAGACTATGCGCCACGTGCTGCGACCGGTCCCACAGATGCAGCGCAGGCAGGGGGGGAGCGTTGCACGAGCGAACGGGCATGCGGTGATCATGACCTTCCTGTCTCTGATGGTTCATGGCTTGGCGCCGATACCTGAGGAAACCGCCGCGGCCTACGCCGCGCCGCCGATGGACGGGCTGATCCTGTGGCTGGACGCCCAGGATCGCGACACGCTCAGGCTGGAGGGTGAGCGAGTCGCGGCCTGGATCAGCAAGGCCCCCGGCGGCCGGGTGGCACTCACTTCCTCGGAGACCCAACGCCCACGGCTCGTCGAGACGAAAGACCGCGGCCCGGCGCTCGCCATTCAGTTTGATGGCCGCAACGACGTGGTGCGGACCCGACCGTTCAGCCGCCGGACCCGAACATGGACGCTGATCGCTGTCGTGGCTCCCTTGCGCCCGGCCAAGGGAGCGATCGCTTCGGCATGCGCGACTGGCGGGAATGACTACGATTCGGGGTTCACCGTCGACCTGTACGGGTCTACCTCGCAGTTCGAATACCTCAGCGTGGAGGGCGCAGGGCGCCAGGGCGGACGGCTGAATCAGCGCTCGCACGCGAGTCCCTTTGGGCCGTTCACGCTCGTCGTCGTCACGCGCGACGGAACCGAGATCCGCCTCCACGTGGACGGTGTGCTCGAAGGCGCCAGGCCGGTTTCGCCGGCAGAGACGGTGATGGACGAGATCCGCATCGGGGCGCGGTATTACGGCGGACGCGAGGTTGAGTTCCTGAAGGGCGAGATCGCCGAGACATTACTCTACGATCGAGCTCTCAGCGATGCCGAGCTCACAGCTATTGAGACCGGCCGGATTGCCTCAGCTATCGAGCGGGAGGCAGGAGAGGAGTACGGTCTGGCCATGGGACGCAAAGCTGATGAGGCACGAATGGTCTCTCCGCGAGTCGCAGAGATGTGGCCCAGCACCGCCGCTTACGCGAAAGCACGCGAGGCTGGCGAAACCGAGCCCGGCCCTCCCCTGCCCCTGAAGGAACTCCCGATCCGCGGCGACCTCCTCGAGTCGATCCGGCTTTGCATGCACTGCCTCAACAGCTCCTTCGATGCCAACCGCGACGACGAGCCGTTCTTCTACTCGAACTGCCGTGTCGATGGAACGGGCGAGTTTCACCACGCGCTGCATATCGGTGTCCCCCACGTCACGGGACGCTGCCTGCTGGGCAACATGGCGGCCTCTCTCGCCACCGGGTTGGCGTTCCCTCCCGATGGCTTGGCGGTCCTCACCCGCTACCTGAAGTCGTCCTTCGACAATCCCGACCACCTCAACTCGTACCACGATCCGGACAAGGGCGGCCGGCGTGGCCTGGAGTTCCACAACATGCGAGAGGGCCTCTACGGGCTGTGGGCGCTCATGCACACAAAGGAGGGGGACTGGGCTCGTGACAAGGCCGCGAAGATGCTTCGGACGCTCGACCGGATCACCGACGACAGCGGGCGCTGGAGTCAGGCGCTCGTCCAGGAAGCGGGTATGGCCGAGCGCTGCCAGGGACTCAGCGTGCCTAACGCAGCCCGGATGGTAGACCCCTTGCTCGCCGTTCACCGCATCACCGGGGACCCCGTCGCCCTCAAGCTTGCCGGCCAGTACGCCCGGGTCGGACTGGAGGCGATGTTCACTCCGGACGGTCACTTCGCCCCGATGGACCGCTCGTCCGGACACGTCCACTCCATCACCTCCTCGCTGAGCGGCATCACGGAGTTCGCCGTGATGACGGGCGACCGGGGAATGATCGAGGCCTGCAGACGGATCATCGACGTGGGGGTGCCGCAGTACTTCAGCTCCTGGGGCTGGGGTGACGAGGTCTTCCCGGACCATCCCGCCGACGAGGTCTCCCGAGGCGAGATCAACCAGACGGGTGACGTCGTTCGCGCGGCCCTCCACCTGGGCGCAGCGGGCGACGCCCGATACTACGAGCTGGCGGAGCGCTTCCTCCGCAGCATGCTCCTCCCCACGCAGCACCGCGAGGAGGAGCTTCGCAGGTTCATGCGAGACAACGAGGCGCCGACCCGCGATGCGGAGCGCGATGTCATCCGCCGAAGCGTGGGCGGATACAGCATGCAACTCCCGAACGATCGCATGGCCGAGGGGGATTGGCCCATCCAGACCCAGGATATCACCTCCGGCGCCGTTCACGCGCTCGCCGAGTGCTGGCGACATCGCACAACGCTTGCGGGCCGCAGGGCAGACGTGAACCTGCTCTTCGACTACGAGGGCGATGTCCTCTCGGTTGCGAGTGCGCTGCCCCTAACCGGGAGGATCGCTATCCGCGCCAGGAGGCCACTCAACCTGCGCATCCGCGTACCGGAGTGGGTCGATGAGGACACAGTGGAAGTGACCGCAAACGGCGCTCCCTGCGCCGCGGTCATCAACGGAGGCTATCTGCTGCTCGACGGTGTCGGTCCGGGAGACCGGGCAGTGGTGAGGTTCCACGTTCCCTGCAGGATCGAGCGGGAAACGGTTGACGGCACCGAATACACGACGACATGGGTCGGCAATCAGATGGTGGACATCCGGCCCCGAGGCACGGTCAGCCCGCTTCCGTTCTGATCGGTGTCGGGCATCAGGGGAGTGTAGCGTGGGCGAACTCTAGCCAACGAGCTTGGCCTTCACCGCCATGACAGCCGCCTGGGTGCGGTCTGAAGCGCCCAGCTTGAGGATTACGTTCTGCACGTGGCTCTTGATCGTGCTCGGGGCGACTCCGAGGACTTCGGCGATCTGTTGGTTGGTCAGACCCTCCGTAACAAGCGCGAGGACCTCTTTCTCCCGCGCTGTCAGCTCGTTGACGTCACCCAGCAGCGCGCTCGTCGGTTCGGGAGTCTCAGTACCGAGCTGCTGTACGACCGAGGAGAGGTGCGCCGGATCGAGCAGACCGTCGCCGCTCACCACTGCCTTGATGGATGAGACCAGATCGTCGCGGGCCATAGTCTTCAGCAGGTAGCCTGCGGCCCCGTAGGCGATGGCCTGCACCAACCAGGCGGGCTCGTCATAGGCGGTGAGCATGATGACGGGGATGTGGGGCTTCTCGCGCTTGATCTCCCGCAGGGCCGCCAGGCCGTCCATGTCCGGCATGCGGATGTCAAGCAGGATCACGTCCGGGTCAACCTTGTTGACGATCTCAACGGCCTGAGACCCGGTAGCTGCCTGCCCCGCGATCACAAGGCCCGTGCCTGTCAGCACGCGAGCCAGGCCCTCGCGGACCAAGGGGTGGTCGTCGGCCACGACCAGCCGAATCGTCTGGGAGTCTGCGCGTTTCAAGTCTGCAGCACTCCGTGCGCTGCTGCCCGGGCAGAAGCGCTCGCAGAGAACAGCAACTAAGGAACGACCCTCCTAGTAAAGCGTTTGGAGTTGGCCGTTCAGTTCCGACGCCGCTTCCGGCTGCGCCCTGCCGCCTGCGTCTCCTCGTTGCCCCCTGGCGCCACTCCCTTGGCCCGGCTTACTTACGACGAACGTCGCGCGCAATCCGCTCTTCTCAGGAAGCGCCGATCCCCCGCACCCTTCCGGCAGACAGCTCTGGTTCGCTGCCGCTACCTGCCAGGGCGCACAGTGTCACGCTCAACGCAACATTCCGAGACCCCGGACACGGGCTGCCAGCGGTTCCCCATGCCCCCTCGAGCGCTGGGGCGACAGGGCATCCTGAAGGACGCGGGTCAGGGCTCCGGGTCGCCGTCCGCCACCTCACCTTCCGTCGTCGCCCCATTAGTCAGGTACTCGTGAATGGCGGCGGCCGCTCGGCGCCCTGCCCCCATTGCCGCGATCACCGTGGCCGATCCGGTGACGATGTCGCCTCCGGCGTACACGCCCGGGATACTGGTGGCGCCCGTCTCCGGATCGCTCACGATATACCCCCACCGGTTCACCTCAAGGCCCGGCGTTGTGCTGCTGATCAAGGGGTTGGCACCAGCTCCGATGGCGACAACAGCAACGTCGATCGGCGTCTCGTACTCGGAGCCCTCGATCGGTACGGGCCGGCGTCGGCCGCTGTCATCCGGTTCGCCAAGCTCCATCTTCTGCATGACTGCCGCTCGAACCCAACTGTCCTCGTCGCCCAGGAACTCGACGGGGACGGTGAGGAGATGGAAGTCCACGCCCTCCTCATCAGCATGATGGATCTCCTCCGCACGCGCCGGCATCTCGTCCCTGGAGCGCCGGTAGGCAAGGATCACCTTCTCGGCCCCGAGGCGCAGCGCCGTGCGTGCGGAATCCATGGCGACGTTGCCTCCGCCAATGACCATCACGCGTTTGCCACGTGCGATGGGCGTGTCAGCCGCTCCCCCAAATTCGTAAGCCCGCATCAGGTTGGATCGAGTGAGGAACTCGTTCGCCGAGTAGACGCCGAGGAGGTTCTCGCCTCCGATACCCATGAATGTCGGCAGTCCCGCTCCGGTGGCAACGAACACCGCATCGAAGCCCTCCTCGTTCATCAACTCCTCGATGGTGTCGAGCTTGCCGATCACGGCGCTGGTCTGCAGCTTCACGCCGAGCTCCTTGAGGGCCTCGACCTCGATCTTGAGTATCCTCTTGGGGAGCCGGAACTCCGGGATGCCGTAGACCAGCACGCCGCCCATCTCGTGGAGCGCCTCGAAGATCGTCACGTCGTGTCCGAGCTTCGCCAGGTCGGCGGCACAGGTCAGGCCGGCCGGTCCGGAGCCAACAATGGCGACCTTCATGCCGGTGGGTGGCGCGGTCGCCGGCTTCTGCATCTGGCCCCGCTCGCGCTCCCAATCGGCAACGAATCGCTCGAGCCGACCCACCGCCACCGGCTCCCCTTTCTTCCCGAGCACGCAGACGGCCTCACACTGATCCTCCTGGGGGCAGACACGACCACAGACGGCCGGCAGGACGTTGGTCTCCTTGATCTTGCGCGCAGCCTCGGCGAACTCCCCCTCCCGGATCAGACCGATAAAGCCCGGGATATCCACCGCCACCGGGCAACCAGCAACGCACTTCGGCTTCTTGCACTGCAGACACCGACTGGCCTCGGTGAGGGCTTGCTCTTCGGAATAGCCGAGCGGCACTTCGTCGAAGTTCTTCACCCGCTCTTCCGGCGGCTGTTCCGGCATGGGCTGGCGCGGCGCTTTGACGGGCTTGGTGCTCATGTTCCCCTCTCCCGTGGGTGGATATCACGCGAGCGGCTACTGTCGAGGCGGCCTGACACGGCAGTGGGACCCAACGCCCGTGGCTTCCTGCTCCTCGGCCTTGTAGGTGGCCTGGCGTTTCATGAGAAGCTCGAAGTTGACCAGGTGACCGTCGAACTCGGGTCCGTCCACACAAGCGAACTTGGTCTCGCCGCCAACCTCCACGCGGCACCCGCCACACATGCCTGTGCCGTCCACCATGATCGGGTTCAGACTGACCATCGTCTTGATCCCGTGCTCTTTGGTCAGGTTGGACACGGCCCGCATCATCGGCGTGGGGCCAACGGCGAGCACGAACTCGATCTGGGTGCCTTCGGCGAGCAGCTTGGCGAGGACGTCCGTCACGAAGCCGTGGTGTCCGTAGCTACCGTCATCGGTCGCCACCTCAAGGCGCGAGCAGATCTTCCCCAGCTCGTCCTCCAGTATGACCAGCTCTCTGGTGCGTGCGCCGAT
>CBFDAZ010000013.1:0-21028 GCA_965602825.1 uncultured bacterium | reverse complement strand
TCCTGAGCGGATGGTAGAGCGTGGCCTTCCCGCGAGGGATGCATTCCCGCTCACAGAAGCCGTGAGGAGGGGCCGAATACGAGCCTGCCGCCGTCTGCAGGCGAAGTATCCGGCCCGAGTCCGTCGTGCACAGCGCCGATGTTGACGCCTATGGCGACCGGCAGCGGCCTCCCCCTGACTCCCCCGCTCTCGAGGCGCCAAGTGCGTGCCTTTGGCCACGTTCCGCTCGGCCCTCCGGCCCGGCGACCAGGCCGGGAAACCCGCCTGCAGGTCAGGCGGGAGCAGCCGATCAACTAATCTCTCGCAGAAGACACTTGACGCGATTCTCGAAGTCAACGTCGGTGGGCTGGATGGAGTGCATGCGAGCGACAGGAGGGCCTGGTGATGCAGCGTCGCGACTTCTTGCGCACTTCAGCCGCCGCGGCCGTTGCCGCGGGTGCCGGCGGCGTCGGCGCGGGTCAGGCCGGCCGCAACGTGCTTGAGGGCGTCGAGCAGATCGGCTGGGGCAAGACGGCGTGTTTGTGCTACGTCGGCTGCGTCGAGAGCATCATGCGCTACCTCGGTGAGGACGTGACCACCGAGCACATGATGGGTCTCTCGGGCGGCGCCTTCGTGATCCTGTGGGGCATGCCATGGAACGCCTCGAACTGCGACATCATGATCGTCGGCGACGAGGTCATCGAGCGCACCTTCGCCCATATGGGCTACGACTACACGCGCTTTACCTACCATCCCCAGAGCCCTGACGACACGCAGGAAGTCTGGCGCAGGGCGCTCATCGCCAGTGTGGACAGGAACGTGCCCGTCATTATGCAGGGCCCGGTGGGGCCCCCGGAGTGCATGATTGTCGCCGGCTACGAGCAGGGCGGCGACGTCCTGCGGGGTTGGAGCTACTTCCAGGAGGACAAGTCCGAGTACTTCACTTGCAAGGACTGGTTTGGCAGGGCGGAGGGCATGATCGTCCTTGGCGAGAAGCGGGCTGAGCCCGGCCCGGCGGAGGTCCTGCTGGGCAGCCTGGACTGGGCGCTCAAGCTCGCGCGCACTCGCGAGTTCGACTGGCCTGGCGAGCAACCCCTGCTGTCCGGCTTCGCCGCCTATGACGCCTTCATCGAGGCGCTCGAACGTGACGAGGAGTTTCCGCCGGAAGAGCCCGAACGGCTGGAGATACGCTGGTACGCGCTCGCCAACGATGGCGCCTACATCATGTCATGCAAGCGCCACATGGCCGCCAAGTTCCTCAATGCGCTCCCGGAACGCGGGTTCCCGTGCCCGCAGGTGCTCTTCGATGCAGCCGGCATCTACCAGCGAGTTGGGGACACGTGGGGCCAGGTCTGCAAGCTGCTCCCGGCCGACGCGTCGCCTGAGGACAGGTGGCGCAAGCTCTGTGAGCCCGATCGCCGCCGCAGAATGGCACGCCTCGTCCGCGAAGCAAGGGCCGACGAAGAGCAAGCTGTCGCGCACCTTGAAGCCGCCTGTGAGGTCTTGGCCAAAGGCAACCGGTAGCCTTCGGAGCTGTGATCAGATCGCCCGCGCCGCCGGGCGGTCGGGGTGCGCGGAGGGTCGCGCTGGAGGCCGCCTCATCCCTCACTGACAAAGGCCGGGCTCGGCGAGACGGGGACCTGCGCGACTGGCGCTGTCTCGGTTGCGGGGGTCGTCTCCCCGGCCTCTTCCACGATGTGCGTGACCGTGACCTGGGTGCTCGTCAGGCGGGGGCTGAGGTTGATCGTCTGCTCAGAGGGGTTTCTTGATCCCGAACTCGTCCGGCGCGGGTGCCTAGCGCACAAGCTCGGCGTCGTCGCGCAGCCGGAAGCGTAGGTTGTCGAGGTGGAAGGTGACGGGCTGATTGAGTTGGCCCAGGCCGATGTGGATCCGGGAAGCCGAGTCGGCGCGGAACTGGCCGCCGAAGTACGGGGCATCCACGCCCTTGCGGCCCCACAGGTTCTCTCCGGTCAGCTCGAACGCGACGTGGCGCCACTCTCCGGGACGCACGAGATCGGCGAGGACGTCGATCTGTCCGTGCCCGTCGGCCACGTGGTCGTTGATGCAGACGCCGACGCGCTGGGGAGCCGCCGCCTCGACCAGCAGGTCGAACTCGAACTCGGAGAAGCGTCGGAGATCCCGGAACCTCCAGTCCGGGTCTCTGATGACGAGGTCCATCCGGCCGCGCCCTATGTCCCCGTCCATCCTCAACGACTGTGAGCCATCGGTCGCCCAGTCATCGGTGATTGCCCACTCGACACCGGAACTGACCTCCAGCCACACGGGCTCCGCGGTGCTCGGCAAGGGGTACGGCTGGGGAATACACTGGACCGACTCCTCCGGCTCGAAGGAGGTGACCAGGCAGGTCCCGTCCTCGTCCGGTTCCAGGCGCATGGCCTCGTCATAGGCCGCGAATGCGTCGGCCAGTTGCGGGTCGGCCTCGATGGCTAACTCGCGCAGCTCGGCGAAGGTGTCCTCGCCGTCACCTGAGACTGCGTCCAACAACCCCCGGAGGCCCTCGAACCCGAATCGCTCCTCGATCGCCAGCAGGGCGGCAGCGGCGGCGATGTCCGGATGAACACTCGTGTACTCCTCACGGGTCATCGCGTCGAGGATTTCGGCGCCGTCCGAGCCGACCGAGGTCGGGTGCGGACACGGAAGAACGTCCTCGCCGAGCTTCTCCACAGCCGCTGGAACGAGATGGCGGTGCGCCATGTAGCGGTTGAAGCCCCAGACCCGCGGGAAGTTGTGGAGATCGGCCACCGCCTCGCAGAGCACGGCAATCGGCCCGGCGTCTCCGCGCATCGCGTCGCCAATGCCGTGTGGCCCAACGCGCACATGGATCGTGTCGTCGCGGTCCGTGACCACGTTCTCGTGCCACGCCCGGCCGCGGTTGATCTTCAGGTGGATCTGCACGAGGTGGCGGTCAGGGAGCAACTCGCCGATGGCCTCCCACGCCGCATCGATCACCTGCCTGATCGCGGCCGCCACCCGCTCCTCCTCTTCATCGACAGCCGTCTCGTAGCTGGGGGTCACACCCGTATGGGCGGCCCCCGGGGCTCCGAGCCGCGCCTCGGTCGCGGCGGGCCCCACTCCTCCCGCGTCAGCCCCAGGCGCTCCATCTCCCGCCATGGTCACGCGCGCCATACGTGGCGTGAGGCGGAGGTTGTCGATGTAGAGGGCGACAGGCCCCGCGGACTCCTCCACGAAGATGAACTCCAGGCTTGCGACCTCCGCGGCGCGGAAGGGAGCGGCGAAGTGCCATGCCCATTGCGTCCAAACGCCCTGCAAGTTGTCTTGGTTCAGCTCCCAACTGACGTGAACGGGCTGGTCCGGGTCGACGGCGTCGTTGAACAGCTTCAGGCGCGCGTGTCCGTGCGCCACGTCATCGTGGATCCGGACCTGAAGGTGCGTCGGCCCGGCCGCCCGGATCAGCAGGTCCATCTCGAACCTGTCGTAGCGCGTCCAGTCCCCATATCGCCAGTCGGGATCCCAAAGGCCCACCGTGGCGCCCGAGTCGACGCGTGCGCCGTGGAACTTCAGAGAATGCTCGCCATGTGTCGCCCACTCGGGTGACCGGTCGACAAGAACCCCGGGCGAGGTGCGGACCGCCAGGGGGATCTCGCCGTTGCCCAGCGGGTCTCGGTTCATCGTCAGCGACTCTCTGGCGTCCTCGAAGGATGCGACAATCGAGGTGCCGTCCTCCTCGACAGTCAGTTGGTTCGCCCGCCTGACCGCACGGACCGCGGCGGACTCCTCCAGGTCGGGCTGGCGGCCGATGGCGACACCCATGAACGCGAATGAGTATCTGTCATGATCGGGCATCGCTCGCAACAAGTCATTGAGGCCTTCCAGACCGAGGCGCTCCTCGATCTCACGCCACACCCCAACGGCGGCGAGGTCGGGATGGAGGAGCATGTACGCTTCGCTCGTGATGACGTCGAGGATCTCCGCGCCATCCGTGCCGAGGTCGGTGCGCGTGACTGTCCCCGGAGTGAGTTCTTCGAGGACAGCCGGGACGAGATGACGGTGGGCGATGTAGCGGTCGAGGCCGGCCATCCGCTCGGGGTTGTGGAGTTCGGCGACCGCCTGACACAGAAGCCCGAGCCCGCCCGTATCGCCGCGGGAGTTCTCGCCGACGCCGTTCTCCCCAAACCGAATGCAGATCCACCCATGGTCTGTGGTGGTCGATTCAGGCTGGTCGTCCGCCAACAGCATGTACACGAAGATGTCGTCCGCTTCCCGGCGTCGACGGCGTTCGAGCAGGTCGGGGAAGCTCCTCTCCAGAGCCGCCTTTGCCACCGAGATTGTGCTGGCGATATTCGTGGCCACCCTCTCGGGGATGCGGGGGTGGTATCGAAGCGTGACGCCGGGCTTCGTTATCTCGAGCTCGCCGGGGCGTGGCTGCGGCCGGGCCGGGGCGGGTTGGCCCGCCGGCGCCTGGGCGACGCGGAGGCTGCGCACGGCGGCTGCGGGAGCTGGGGCCGACCGCTCCTTCCGGCCTACAGATGGCCGAGGCTTCGTGATGTGTCGATCCTCCGTCGGCTGTGGGGCGGGTACGGCGCTTGCACGGAGCCGCTTGGGGGCCTCGCGGTCGGCAGGGGCGCCCGGGATTGGCCGGGCCTGCTGCTGCGCGGCGGGTGCGGCGTTGGCCAGCGATCTTGGGGCCGGCTGCGCGATCGACGACGCTCGCGGTCTGCTGCCGTGGCTCTCAACTGCCTCGCGAAGCGTCAGTCCGGCCGCCACGGCGGCGATCACAACGCACGCGATCTTCGCGCCGGGGGCTATTGTCGCGGTGACGCCCAGCGCCGAGGCAGCCGACGCGGCCGGAGCGGACGCAGGCGCTACCCCGGCCAGCGCCACCTTCCCCAGGCTGGCGACCAGTGTCGCCGGAGCCGCTTCCACGCCGTGCGTTCCGAGCAGCACTGCCAGACCGGCTGCCGTCACTGCCAGACCGGTCCCCTTCAGGTGACCGCGAAGCCGGTCGATGGCCTCTTTGATCCGCACCGACACGACCGACTGCGACACGCCCATCTCCTGAGCTGCGACCGTCTGTGTCTTGCCCTGCAGGAAGTGAAGCACCAGCGGCTCGCGTAGGTGCTCGGGAAGCCGGTCGATCGCCCTGTCGATCTCGGTCTCGACGTCGTCCCACGTCGCCTCGGCCTGGCTCCCCGCGAGCATGGTCGCTGCCTCCCGTTCCGCCCTGCTGCGTGCCCGGCTCCTCCGCTGCATCGCCACGGCGGTCCGCACGGCGACCCGATGGAGCCAGCCCGCGAGGGATGTCTTGACCGCACCGGCGCTGCGCGCAAGCGCCAGGAAACACTCCTGCGCAGCGTCCTCCGCATCGCTCCGGCGCCCCAGAACGCGGTAGCAGGCGGCGTAGACCATGTCCCGGTTCCGAGCCACCAACTCCGCGAAGGCCTCCGCGTCGCGGCTCTCCGTGTAGCGCTCGAGCAACTCCAGATCCGTGCCGTTCATGGCCATGGTTCCCCCATCAGCCTGAAGTCCATCCTCATAAGGTATAGTGGCCTCTGGCGCCGGGATTATCGGGCGTCGTGACGGGTACCCGCGGTCCCAATATGATGACGATTGAGGATGGCCCAAGGACTCGGGAGTGCCCTGAGATCGCGCGGGCTGCGCTCGGGCGGCGTAGCGGAGGCCCCGATCACCGGTCGTTCTGCAGTGGAGGTCGGCCAGGCGCTCCCGCTCGGGCCAGACCCACCCGCCGTAGCATCCCGGGAACGCAGACCTCACGTGGAGCCCGGATCGGGCCGCGACGTGATGGCCCAGAGCGAGGCGTCACACAGCGGGGATATGCGTGATGGAGCTCGGAGGGCGGGGGCCCACTTCATCCCCCACTGACAAAGGCCGGGCTCGGCGACACGGGCACGTGAGCGACGGGCGCCGTCTCGGTTGCCGGGGTCTCCCCGGCCTCTTCCACGATGTGCGTGATTGTGACCTGGGTGCTCGTCAGGTGGGGGCTGAGGTCGATCGTCTGCTCGGAGTCGCTCCACGTCACGAAGACATCGCCCGCATCGGCGGTGAAGCGGTACAGCTTGACGCCGTCGGCTGACAGCTCTTCCACGGTCTCGTAGTAGCCCAGCTCGTCCACTACCAGCTTGAGGGTGAAGTAGGCGGGCTTGGGGCCGCGGCCCTGGTCCACGAGGTTGCAGCCGTAGAACTTGTTGTCCGGATGCGTCTCCCGGTAGTCATGCCAGAAGACCTTGTCCGCACCCGCCGCCGAAGCCACAACCAGCCTCTTCACCACGTCCCGTGCCTGGCTGCGTTCCGAGCTTGGGCCTGAGAGTACTGATGACTCATGGCTGGAAGTGGATGTCTCCGTGAGCCACAGGGGTTTGTCGACCCCGAACTCGTCCAGCGCCGCCCGGAACCCGCGCACTCGCTCCGCCAGCGTGACGTCGATGCCCTCGGTCCTGCCGTAGTAGTGCATGGTCGCGACATCACAGCACTCCCCAATGCCCTGCGCCAGCAGCGCGCGATACGCCGCGGAGCCCCTGGCGAACGTGGTGTCGTCATCGCCGGCGACGGTGCCCAGCAGCACCGTGGCGTCCGGCTTGGCCTCCTTGATCCACCGATGGGTGTGGACCGCGATGTCCAGCGCCTCCGGTGTCCGGAGGCCCTCATTCCCGATCTCCCAGTAATCCACCACGTCCTTGAACCGCTCAACGAAGGTCTTGACGTACACCTCCGCCTCGGCCTTCTGCTGAGGGTCGCTGAGGTCCGCCTGGTGCGCCTTGATGTGGTTCATGATCGCCGTCTTGTTGCCCAGCGTCCCGAGCCGCGCCCACGGGAGCTCCGACTTGAATGGGTAGACAAACCCCACTTGCCCCCACACGTTCAGCACGATGGGGTGGCTGTTCTGGGCGACGACGGCATCCACGCTCCTGAAGTCCCACGTGTCCCTGGTGGGCTGCATCTCGAACCACGACTGCCCGCGCCCGACGTGCCGCTGCCACACCATACCCAATCGATCCATCTCTCTGCTGATCGCCAGGAACCGGGCCTCGCCCGCTTGGCGGATGGGCGGGTACATGCCCCCATTGACGCCGAAACGCATCGCATACTCGCCCGGCTGCTCTGCGTCAGCGGCCGGCTGGGCATTGGCCGCCCCGACAAAGGGGCAGCCAAGGGCAATGAGCACCACTGCGAGCATGGCCTTCATGGATACTGCCCCCTTCCGGCAAAATCGTCGGCGGAACGGTCAGTCATACGGGACCGCACTTCGCTCCTGGATCTGGGACGCCCTTCGGAGCCGACGGGACGACCCGAGAACAGGATGTGTTGGGGGCACTCGTGACGCTGCGGCGAACATCCGCCGTCCCGTGAGGGCGGAGCTCCCGCTCCGCCATGGTGGCACACCGGCCATCTTCATCTTCCCCGGGCCCCGGCAACGCCTCCTCACCACTCCGCGAACGGCGCTCCGTCGAGACACTTGACGCGCACCACTCGCGACCCGAACGATGGCAGGTCGATTGGCAGGCTGAGTCCATCCTCGACGATCTGTATCGGGATCGACTCCTCGGTGATCGCGTCGGTCGCCTCGTAGGTTCCGGAGGGTGTCCTTAGCAGCAGCCGCCCCTGGGTGCCATCGAAAAAGCTCACCAGGAAGACGAACGCCTCGTCGTCGCCGCGCAGCCGGACCGAGGCATCACAGAGCGCATCGCCCTCGGGGAGGCCCTTGCCTCCGTGGTCGAGATCGGCCGCTCCCGGCTGCGGCCCGACAGCCTTACCCGCTCGCACGACGTGTCGGCTCTTGATGCCCGCCGCCTCGATGACGCCTCGCCAGAGGGCAGCGGCGTTCGGGTCCGGCGCGCGCCCCCGGTGGACTCTCCCCATGTTCGTGAGGAACCAGAAGACCTGCCCCTGCCCCAGCGTCCGGTGGATGAGGGCCGGGTTGCCGTGCCTGTCGCCGGCCAGCGTGCGCCATTCCGCCAGCTTCAGATCGACCGGAACGCCCTGGCTGGCGATCTCCGTCCCCGGCTCGCCCGGGAGGATGTTCGTTGCCTCCCCGACCACGAGGCTGTTCGGCGCGTCGCGGTAGTTGGCGAATTGGATACCGAGGTCGCCCATTGCTGTGCCGCCGGGGATTGGGGCGTACGGGCGGTAGTTCTCATCGTGCAGCGCGATCGGTCCGTCCAGGATCACCGTACCACCGGAACGCGCGAACTGGAGAATGGCCTTGAGGGACGCCGGCCGGATCACGTGGGTCCACGGGACGATCAGTGATTGCTTCCCCTTCAGGAGCGAGAACTGGTCGTCGTTGATGAACTCGACCGGATGCCCGTTCCGCTCCGCCAGCCAGTAGGCGCCGATATGGCCATGAACGCCGGCCGCGCCCCAGGTCTCGCCGCCCGTCTCCAGCGAGTTCGCCAGGGATATGTCGTCACCCAAGAAGAGGGCGACTCGGGGCTCTTCGCGCCGCAGGGAGAAGGCGTCGTAGCGGGTGTGGAACGCCTCCATCTGCTCCCCGAACCGGGCGAACGACGGGTAGGCCGGATAGGGCTGCCGCTCCTCGTCGAACAGACCGAAGATCAGGGGCAGATTCGCCCGGATGCCCTCCTTGTAGTAGTCGTAGGTGAAGTAGGTCAGCATCGAGTACCCGCGGCCAACCAGGAACCACCCCTGCGCCTCCGGCAGCAGCGGTGGGGAGTTGTCTTGCACGTAGAGCTCGTGGACCCACAAGGGCTTGCCCTGGAAGATCGAGGCGTTCAGGTCGAAGTTCATGAACAACTCCGACGCGTAGCCCAGTGTCGTCGGCAGTTCTCCCGGGAGATACAGGTCCATTCCGCCCAGGTCCGCAATCTCTCCCAGCGCAAAGAGCACGTGATGCTTGAAGTCCGGCCAGCACGGCTGCTCGCTGAGCGCGGTGTGGTGTTCATTTGTCTCGTGGAAGGCCGTGGCGAACCGCTCGTACCAATCGACCAGGACTTGGTCGTGCCAGCGCTTCCACTCGATCGCCCGGGATGGATCGAGCCGGAACAGCTCCCGCCAGCGGGCCGCGTGCGCCTCCGGAAGCTCCCGCTGCATCAACGCCATGCGGTCCGCCGCCTCGCTGACATCGCGCGGGCTGCCGATCTGGTGGATCTCTCTGAAGTCGTCATAGTCCGCGCCCCATGCTTCGTTCAGCCGGATGATGTCCCGGTACTTGCCCTCCAGGTACTCCCGGAAGGCCGCGTTGCAGTAGTTGCAGTAGCAGGGCTGCCGACTCAGGCCCTCTCCTGCCATGATCTGATTGAGCGCCGTGGGCTTCTCGCGCAAGCAGGTGCCCAGGCTACGTGCCAGTTGCTCGGCGTACTCAACCACGGTCGGGTCCGTGCAGATCGAGTGCGGCGAGAAAGCCGGTGTGTACCACATCCTGAGTCCCTGCGCGACCACCTCGGTCGGCTCGTTGTGCCAACTGCCAGGGCCCCGTCTGACGACCTTGACTCGGTCCTTTGCCATCGCCGGCATGAGGTCGTCGCCGAAGGTGCGGCCTACATACGCTGCGCCAACGCCGAACAGCGTCCTGTAGTCCGTACCCTCGACCACCGGAACGCTTACACTCCGCAAGCGGCATTCGGTGGTCGGGCCGGAAGCCGTCAGCGTGAGCTGGTACATGCCCGGCTGCAGCAGGTCGCCTGGAACCTTGAGCAGGAGAGCCGCCGTCGTACCCGGCTTGAGCGCGATCTCCGTGTCGGGCACCGTCAGCAGGGGCTGGCCGGAGGGGTCTGCCAGTTCTCCCGTTACGGTTCCCAGGAAGCTGCGTCCGAGCCGGTTCTGGAGGCCCAAACGAAGCGTTGCGGGCTCCTTCGCGGCGAGCCACGATGGCTCCAGGCAGCAAACAAGACCCTGGTAATCGACGCCATCGACTTCACAACAAGCCAGCCCTTCGTTGGCCATCAGGCTGAGTCGATTCCATCGGCAGTAGCCGTCGTCGGTCGGCAGCTTGAGGGATGTGGTCTGCCCCGGCGCGATGACGGCGGCCTCGGAGGCTCTGCTTGGTGAGCCCGAGGCCCCGCCAACGTAGACATCATCTGACCCGAACTCGTGCTCCGGCACCGGCAGCCCGCCCCAGAGCTCCGCAGCCGCCTCGCTTTCCGCGTGCCAGCACCGCAGCCAGACCGTCGCCGGCTCCGCACCTCGGTTGGCAATACGGAGGCGGTCGCTTTGCCAGCCGGAGACCTTCAGCGCCACGTCGCGCTCACCGGCCTGCGCCACCCGCTGCACTTCCTCATCGCCAAGCATCCGGTCGAATAACCTCAGCTCGTCGATGGCGCCCTTGAACGGATAGCCGCCACTAGGCGTGTGGGCACCGGCCCGTCCGGGCCACCAGGTGAGGGGCGTCGGCTCGAAGGCGCTCTTCATCTCAGCCGCTTTGACGCCGTCAACGTAGAGCACTGACCCCAGACTGGCATCCCAGGCCAGAGCCAAGTGGGTCCACCGGCCCTCAGAGAGGGAGCTGTCGACCTGCATCCGCCGCCCGAGCGCCGCCTGAGCGGCCAGGCTGGCGCCATGGGTGAGGATGACGATCTCATAGCCGTCGATGAGGGTGTTGCCCGCCTGCTTCATGAAGTCGATGATCACGCGCTCGCGCTCGTCCTCGGACGGATCGAAGTCCGGTCTCACCCACAGGGCTATTGTGCCCGCCCGGGCCTCCTGCCCGAAGAACGCCGCCGGGTTGGGCAGAAGCAGACCGTTCGCCCCCTCACCAGCCATGCGCAGCCCCGACCCGACCTTCCCTTCGTCCACCTCCGCGCGGAAGATGTACGCCGGCCACGGCGTTCGCCCCACGCTGCGGCCCGGCTCGTCGGGCCAGTCGAAGCTATACCACACGGCCCGCTCCGGTTCCGTGTCCTGACACAGCCCACTCGCTGCGCCCCCGACAGCGGCGACCAGGGCCGCGGCCAGAAAAGCGACAGAACTCCCCCGATGTCCATGCTCGCGCATCTCGGCTTCACCCTCCCGTCGGCCCTCGCTCATGTTGGAGACCTCAGCAACCCGTGAACCCCTCGATATACTCCTCGTCCGCATCGCGCTCCCGCATGAAGTAGACCAGGGCGCCCCTCAGGCGATTCGCCACTCGCCGGTGGCTGCGGATCAGGTTCCGCTTCTGGCCGGGGTCGGTCCGGCGATCGTGCAGGGCCGGCCGCCACGGCTCGGGCCCGGTGACCAGCGTCCAACGCGGATCGGTCACGGTGATGCACGAAGGCAGGTATTCGATCCGCCCGGGGCCCGGGCCGCTATGACAGGACGTGAAGATATGCTCGGAGTGCTTGCGGCGCTTGCCTCTCAACACTGGCAGAAGCGACTTGCCGTACATCCTCGGCCCCTTCGCGCCGCACGCGGCCAGAATGGTTGGCATCAGGTCAGCGGGCTGGACGAGGGCCCCCGAACGCATTGGCCTCTTGCGGCCGGGCGCCCGGATCAGCAGCGGGAGCCGGCCGACCTCGTCGTAGATCGGCCAGGGGTCCTCGGGATCAACGCTGTGCTTCCCGGTCCGCTTGTGCTCGCCCAGGTACATCCCGTGGTCGGAAATGACGACGACGATCGACCTGTCGAGCAGACTCGTGAGCTCGATCTGCCGGAGCAAGTGCCCCACCCAGCGATCCGTCAGGGCCACCTCCGCCGCATAGCGGGCCTGGAGGCGCCGGAGTTCGTGCCTCTGGTAGATGTCAGTGTACCCATAGTTGGGGTAGGAGTAATCGAGACCTTGGTAATCGGGACTGTAATACTCGGTGTAGTGGTCCGGCGCGTACCAGTCCTCGTGGATCTCGAAGGTATCGACCCACAGAAAGAACGGATCGCGCCGGCGGTTGTCTTCCAGCCACTTGCAGGCGGCGAGCATCGTCCGCACGACGGCCCAGTCTTCCTCGTGCTCGTAGTGCATCGTCCTGGCCCGGTCCCGGATGAAGCCGACGCCGTTCTGGCGCAGGTTCTCCAGGGGAACGGGTGACTTCACCTTCTCGGTGTTCGCCTGCCAGCCATCGGGAGGCTGGATGAAGATGTCCTCGTCGAAGTCGTTCCCGAAACCAGTGGGCACCATATTCCAGGTATCATGGACGAAGGCTGTGTGGTAGCCCGCCTCTCTGAGGCACTGCGTTAGTGTGGTCTCATCCTCACCGAGAGCCTTCCAGCCATAGATCGGCCAGTTGATGTTGCCGGTGAAAGCATCGGTTCGCATGGGGATGGTGGGGAAGCTGGCGCAGTATGCCGCATCGAAGCGCGTGGCATCGCGTGCGAACGCGTCGATGCCCGGCGTCTCGGCCTTGCCGGGGCAGTAGCAGCCCAGGTGGTCCCAGCGCAGCGTGTCCAGGCAGATGACGATGACGTTCATTGTGCACCTCGCTCAAGCCAGATGGCGCAACTCGATACTCCTTCGATCCCTACGGTAGCGGACCTCCGCGAAGGTCCGAACCAGGTCACGCAGGAAACAACCTGCCCTGAGGCGCTGTGTGCGTCTTCGTGACGAAAGGAGTCCCGTATGAAGATTGCCTACGGAACGTACGCCATGCCGACGGTCCCGCTCAAGACAGCCTTCGCCGAGCTGGCCAGGATCGGCTACGACGGCGTGGAGATCTGCATCAGCCCGAAGCACGTTGGCTCAATGCCGGACGAGATGGATGCGGAGCGGCGCAACGGGCTGCGCGCCCTGCTCGAGGAGTACAGCCTGGGCGTGCCGGCTCTGTTCATCACCGGGGGCGTCTGGACGCCCGACGATGACCAGCACAGAGCAACCATGGAGCGCGTGCGGGTCTGTTCGCAGTTGGCCCGCGACCTGGGGATGCGGGAGCCGCCCGTCCTGGCGATCGGCATTGGCGGCAAGCGGGATGACTGGGACACCATCCGCGAGGACCTGGTGGCCCGCCTGCGCGACTACGCGGCGCTGGCAGAGAAAGAGGACTTCATCCTGGCGGGCGAGGCGCATTGCGGAGCGGCCGTCTACAACTCCGAGCGGGCGGTGTGGCTGTTCGATACCGTCGACAGCCCGCGCGTCCGGATGCACTTTGACATCGTGCACATGTTCCTGGCCGGTGAGGAGATCGAGCACTCGGTGAAGACGCTGGTTCCCTACACCGCGCACACCCACATCACCGATGCCCGCAGGCACCCGGACGGCAAGTTCGACTTGCTGCTGCTGGGCGACGGCGAACTGGACTCGGTTACCTACGTGCGTGCGATGCACGAGGCCGGGTGGGATGACTTCATCACGCTGGAAGTGAGCACGATGGTCTGGTCAAAGCCGGACTACGACCCGATCGCCGCGGCTGAGTACTGCTACGGGACGTTGACCCGGGCCTTCGAGCAGGCAGGCGTATAGAGCGATCGGGCACCCAGGATCGCGCGGACACGAGAGAGGGATGCGACAATGAGAGCTACCCCTGCCGTCACGTTGATCTCACTCACACTGTCTGTCACGGTCTTTGCCGCCGCATCGGGCTCCGCTTTCGCCCAGGAGGGCCGTGTGACCGTCGAGCAACTCCTCCGCGAGATGGTGGACATGGAGCGCTTGGCTACCGTCCCCGATCCCGGCTTCGAGTCCGACCAGCAGTCAAGCTATGACCGGGCCAGCGTCTCGCCGGAAGACCAGGACACCTGGTTTGCCAACGGCGATGCGGGGAGATTCATCCGCGAAGAAGACCACAACGGGCGCCAGGAATACGTCATGGCCGAGATGGACGGCCCGGGCGCCATCGTCCGGCTCTGGTCAGCCAACCCCGACGGCGGCGGCAACATCCGCATCTACATCGACGACATGGACCAAGCCGCTCTGGAAGCCGACTTCCTCGCCTTGACCTCCGCCCAGATGCCCCAGTTCCCGGCACCCTTCAGCGGGCGACGAAGCCTGGGAGCCAATCTGTACTTCCCCATTCCGTATCAGACCCGCTGCAAGGTCACGGTGGACAAGCCCAAGCTCTACTATCACGTCGGTTACCGCACCTATCCCGCGGGGACCGAAGTTGAGCCGTTCTCCATGGACCTGTTGCCTGCAGCGGCGCCGGTGATGGAGCAGGTCGGCCACGTGCTGAAGCGCCCGGACCGGCGCTTCCCGGTCGCTGGCGCCCATCGGCAGGCGAGGGAGATAGCGATCGACCCCGGCCGGGGCGAGACGCTCTACGAACTGGAAGGCCCGGCGGCGATCGTGCGGATGCAGATGAGTCTCGATGTCCCCGAGGAGCAGCTCTTCGCCGCGCTGAGGGAATCGGCGCTGGCCATTCACTTCGACGGCGAGGACGACCCATGCGTCTGGGCGCCCCTGGGGGACTTCTTCGGCTCGGCGCCCGGTCTCAACCCCCACGAGAGCCTGCCCGTCGGCATGCGCGACGACGGCACGTGCTACTGCAACTGGTACATGCCGTTTGCCCGCCACGCACGCATCGCCGTGCGCAACCAGTCCACTGACCCCATCAAGCTGCGACTGACTGTGTGGACGAAGCCGGCGAGCTTCGACAAGGGCCAGAACCTCTACTTCCACGCCGGCTGGCGGAATGAGTGGCTGCCGGCGGAGCCGCGCTTCGTGGACTGGCGGATGTTGGAGGCGACCGGCCCGGGACGGTTCGTCGGCGTGATGCTCGGGATCGTCAACACCCAGCGGGGCTGGTGGGGTGAGGGCGATGAGAAGGTGTGGGTGGACGACGATACCTTCCCCAGCTTCTTCGGCACCGGGTCGGAGGATTATTTCGGCTACGCGTGGTGCAACCCGGGCCTCTTCACCCATGCCTACCACAACCAGAGCATCGTGACCGGTCCGGGGAACTTCGGCTACACGGCGGTCGCTCGCTATCACATTCTCGATGACATCCCCTTCGACGAGTCGATTAAGTTCGACATCGAGAAGTGGGCCGCCGCCGACCGCGAGTACTGCTGCACGACCTACTGGTACGCCGCATCGGGAGCGACGGACTTCTTCGCCCCGGTGCGGGTGGAGGAGCGCCGTGTAAGGCCGCTCCCCGAGCCGTTCAGGGTCAAGGGCGCGCTGGAGGGCGAGGATCTCAAGATCGCCCGCTGCACGGGCGGGAAGACCCAGCGCCAGGGGCTTGCGGGGGAGTTCAGTCTGGCGAGCCACCTGTGGTGGTTGGAGCTTGAAGAGGGCGACATCCTCGAACTCAAGGTCCCCATCGAGAAGGCGGGCCGCTATCGGCTCACTGTCGGCATGACGAAGTCGTGGGATTACGGCATCCACCAGCCGATGGTCAACGGGAAGGACGTGGGCGATCCCATCGATTTCTGCGCGCCCGAGATCACGCCGGCCAAGGTGGAGTTGGGCGAGTTCGACCTCGAAGCGGGTGACATGCTCCTCGGCCTCCGCTGCGTCGGCACGAACCCGGACGCCAAGCCCGCGAACTACATGGCGGGCATCGATTACGTCCTGCTGGAGGCGCTGAAGTAGGGCCCTGAGCAGCTTGCGCCCCTCGCGCCCGGACCGGCTTTCGGCCCGGAGGTTTGCTGTTGTTGCCCGTGCGAGAGTATGGTACACTCCGTCCGTTCCGACGGAGCGTCACTGCACGCCCGGGGCATTGTTCGGACACAGGTGCACCTGGAGGCTTCCATTCATGCAGCAGCCCGGCGCTGGGCCACGCGGCCCGGGGGCAATCAGGGAGGACGCGCCCCAACGCGGCGTGGACATGGCGCGCGCGCTCAAGACGCTGAAGCCCCGGGACGTTGGGATCGGCTTCCTCATCGCGTTGGCCGCGCTGTTCGTGTACCTGGTCTACCATGGCGCGCACGTAGGCGAGTTGGCCGACCCAAACGCGATGGACTACGCGCAGATCGCCCGCCACCTTGCGCGCGGCGAAGGCTTCACGACCAGCTTCATCCGGCCTCTGAGTCTCGCGCAGGTCCAGAACCTCAGCCACCACCCGGACCTCTCATACCCTCCGCTGCACCCGCTGTGGATGTCGCTGTTCTTCCGGCTGGGTGGCGCGAACCACAAGATGGCGGCCTGGTCGTGTGGCGTCGCGTACCTGTTGTCCCTGCCGCTCATCTACCTGTTGGCCGTGTGGTTGTTCGACCGGCGGGTGGGGTTGCTGGCTCTGGGACTCTACGGCATCAACTACCTCTCGCTCCAGCATGCAGTCTCGGGCCTGGAGGTCAGCCTGGCCACGTTGCTGGTCACGGTCCTGCTGCTGTTGCTGTTCGCCTATTTGCGCGATGAGACGGCGTCGCCCGTCCTGGCTGCGCTGTGCGGCCTGGCTGCCGCGCTCCTGTGTCTGGTGAAGTACGTCTACCTCGTGCTGCTCCTCCCTGTGTTGCTGGTTGTGCTCTTGCGTCGCGGCGAGAAACGCTATGCGGAGGCCCTGCTGTGCCTTGCCATCTTCGCCGTGGGCCTGGTGCCCTGGGCCCTGCGCAATGCGCGAGTGACCGGCAATCCGCTCTTCAGCCTGCGCGCCGCTGAGATAGCCGGGCATACGAGAACCTACAAGGGGCAATCCCTCTACCGGCGGTACCAGTCGCCCCCGCCGGCCGCGATACCGTTCCTGCTGAAGCATCCGAAAGAAGCCTGGGTCAAGATGCGGCCCACGACCCTCAGCCTGTACGACGCCGTGCCCAACCTGGGCGGGCCGTTCGTTGCGGCCTTTTTCATCGCGGCCGTGTTCATGCGCTTCCGCAACGAAGAGCTGCGCGTCCTTCGCTCGATGCACTATGGGTGGATCGTTCTGGTCGCGCTGGCGCTGTGCCTGCTGTCGGCTGATGCGCGGCTGCTCGTGCCCTTGAGTCCGCTCGTCGTGATCGTGGGGGCCGGCTGTTTCCTCACACTGCTGGACCGTCTGACGGAATCGGTGCAGGGGCCGAAGCAGAAGCGGCGCCTCGTCACGCTCTGCACCGTCGGCCTGTTGGCGGTCTGCTGGTATCCCGTGGCTGCCATGACCATGACAGCGGAGCCGCGGGATACGGAGGCCGGCGAGAACGTTCGCGGCCTGTGTGCGACTCTGGCAGCCAGGAAGACCTCCCCGGTCCTGACCGATCAGCCCTGGGTCCTGGCCTGGTACGGGGACATAGACGCGGTATGGCTTCCCCAGACCGAAGACGACCTCCACGCGCTGGAGGAGCAGGTCGGCCCAATCCGTTACATGGTGCTCAGCCCTCTGGTAACCCTCGCCGCAGAGGAGGAGGGGCTGTCTCCCTGGGCTCGCGTCTACGGCGCGGCCCGACGCGGCGTCGCGCTCCCCTATGAGCGTTTCGTGGCGGCGGACTTCCTTGGCGCGGGGCGCGACTGGGTTCTGTTCGGCCGCATTCCGGAGGGTGCGGAGGGACAGACGACGTCCGGCCCCGCTGAGCAGCGTTAACGGATACCTCATCGGAGGCACCCCGTGCACGAACTGAAGATTGTCGGTGGGCACCTGATAGACGGCACCGGATCTCCGCCGCGCGAGGGCGAGATTGCCGTCAGCGGCGGGCGCATCACCTCGCTGGCCAACGACGTGGGGCCCTCCCACCGTGTCATCGACGCCGAGGGGCTGTTCGTGGCGCCGGGCTTCATTGACCCCCACACGCACGCCAGCGGTGAGGGCTTCGGTGCCATCCTCAACGCGCCGTCAGCCCCCAGCGCGGTCAGTCAAGGCGTTACGACCATCATCAGCGGCATGTGCGGCTACTCGCCCCTTGAGATCGGCGCCCACCTGGACGCCGTAGCCGAGAAGGGCGCGGCCCTCAACTACGGCCTCCTCATCGGGCACAACTCCGTCCGCGCCCAAGTCATGGAACAGCGCGCTGACCGGCCGACGGCGTCAGAGCTCGACCGTATGCGGTCGCTCATTGCCATCGGCATGAAGCAGGGCGCGTTCGGGATGTCTACCGGCCTGTGGTACGTGCCCGGCGCCTACGCCCAGACCGACGAGATCGTCGAGCTGGCAAAGGTGGTGGCCGAGCACGGAGGCCTCTACGCCAGCCACGTCCGCAGCGAGAACGCCGAGACGGGCCCGGCAGCGCTGGAGGAGGCCATAGAGATCGGGCGACAGGCCAGCCTGCCCGTTCAGATCGCGCACCTCAAGGCCGCGGAGCGTCCGGCGTGGGGGCAGGGCCCCGCGAGACTGGCGATGTTAGAGCGCGCCCGCGACGATGGCGTGGACGTCCATGCCGAAGCCTATCCCTACGATGCATCGGCCACCAATCTCAATGTCCTTCTTCCGGCAGAGGCGTTCGAGGGGAACGGTCTCGCGAGCAAGATATCCGATCCGGCTCGCCTCCAGGAGTACAAGGCCTATGCCGGCAACCGGATCGAGCGGATCGGTGGCGCCGACCGTGTGCTCATAACCGTGGCGGACAAGCCGGCTGTGGTCGGCAAGCGGCTCCACGCTGCAGCCGAACAACTCTCGATAGCCCCCGAGGAGCTGGTGATAGATCTCATCCTGGCCGGGTATACGAGTGCCATCTACTTCGGCCTCAACCAGGCAGACGTAGACGCGATCATCGCTCACCCCCTGGTGATGATTGGTTCGGATTCTGGCGTGCGAGCGCCCGGGGAAGGTATCTGCCATCCTCGGACATGGGGCACCTTTCCCCGAGTCCTGGCCCGCTACGTCAGGGAGCTGGGAGTGCTCGAGTGGGGGGAGGCCATCGCCAAGATGACCTCCCGGCCGGCCGCCAAGTTCGGCCTGTCGGACCGAGGGGTCATCCGGGAAGGTGCGTGGGCCGATCTTGTCATCTTCGACCCAGACGCTATCGTCGACAGGGCGACGTACGATTTTCCCCACGCAGCTCCCCAGGGAGTCCGCCAGGCGTTGGTGAACGGGACGGCGGTGGTCGTTGACGGGGAGGTTACGGGTGCGCTTCCCGGCCAGGTCCTGCGGCGGCCGTGATCGGCCGCGCCCCCTGCTCCGAAGATTTGCGTCTCCCCCGTGGCGGCGGAGCTCCTGCTCCGCCATGGTGGCACAAAGGCTGTCTTTGTCGTTCCCGGGTGCCGCCGAAGGCGACATGACCAACTGCTCTGAAGATTTGCGTGGCGCAGGCTTCCAGCCTGCGGCCGTTCCCGACCTGCATCCCCAGTCTTGAGGTCGGGCTATCCGCAGCACAGTGTGCTTCAGGCAAGCACCGACACCGAAACATAATCTCCTGCCCGCGACGTTTGTCGTGAATAGACCGGGCTAGTGGGACTCCCCCTCCGGCTCGGGGACGCCCGTGAGTTCCGGTGGCTCCTCGTAGTAGTACTGCAAGTGCGCTCCGGCCGGCATCCGGTACTTGTTGAGAACCACACCCAAGGCGCTACCGCGGGCGTGCTCGACCAGCCGGAGAACCTCTCGGAAAGCCTCCACCGTGACCTGCCCGGATTCTGCCACCAGAAGCGTGCAATCGACCTTCGACGACATGATGATCGCATCGGCCAGCAGCAGCGCCGGCGGCGAGTCGAATACCACCACATCGGCGCGCTGCGTGAGCTCGTCAATCAGCTCGGTCATCCTCGCCGAATCAAGGAGTTCAGCGGGGTTGGGCGGCAGGGGACCGGTGGCAATCAGTTGCAGCCCGGGAACGCTGGTCTCCTGGAGCACGTCGTCAACCGATGCGTCGCCGACCAGGACGTTCGTAATCCCGCGACCCGGGTTGCAGCCAAGCAGACCGGCCAACAGAGGTTTGCGCAGGTCGCTGTCGGCGAGGATCACGCGCTGACCGGCGTGGGCGATCACGACCCCGAGATTGGCGGCAACGCTGCTCTTGCCCTCGCCATGCTGGGCGCTTGACACCAGGAACGAGCGCGCCGGCAGATCCGTCAGGGCGAAGGTGATGTTCGAGCGCAGCGTGCGGAAGGCTTCCGAAGCCGGGCTCTGAGGCGCGCTGAGCGTGATGACCTGCTCGGCCGTATCCTCCAGCAGCGGGATCACGCCCAACAACGGCAGGCCGGCCTGGCGGGCGACCTCGTCCGGCGAACGGAGCGTGTTGTCGAGTGCCTCGAGCAGCAGCGCGAGCGCGATGCCGCAGAACAAGCCGAGGAGAACCGCGAACACCAGAGTGCGGACCAACGGAGCCGTCACGGCCTTGGCCTCGCTTGCCCGGTCCGCCACCTCAGCCGCCGTGGCGCGGCTGGCCTGGCGCAGTTGGTGCTGCTGGAGCGTCCGCAGGAGCTGTCGGTAGCCGGTCTGGGCGATGCTCAATTCCTCGTCCAGGCGGGACATCTGGACCTGCCGTGGTGGCAGGGCCTCGGCCTGTCGGCTGACCTCGGTGATCGCGCGATCGATGGCGCGCAACTGAGCTTCCATGGCGGCTACCTTCGCCTCCGCCGCCCGGAGGTTCGACAGGGCCTCGTCGTGCTTGGGGTTGGGGCGGTAGACGGTCTGAGGAACCTCCGTTGGCAAGCCGGCCAGTTGGTCCTGCAGTGCATCGACCTCTTCGAGCGCCTCCTGCACCAGCGGATGCTCTTCGGTGTAGCGCGATCGCGATTGCGCCAGAGCCTGCACTCGCTCGTTAAGCTCGCGCTCCAGGTACTGCCTCTGCGGATTCGGCTGCTGTGCCGGCAACTCCTCAACGTTCGGCTCCTCATTCACGGCGCGCCGCAGTACTGGGACCGATTGGCGAGCCGCATCCAACTCCTGCTGGGCGCGTGCCCGGTCGCTCTTGAGCTGCTGCACGAGCTGCCCCGTGTTGCTGACCTCGAGGTCGATGTCGCCGACGCCAGCCCCCTCCAGCACATCAAGACGTTGGTCATTCAGGTCCTCTATCTTCTCCTCCGCTTTGTCTATCTGCTCGGTGAGGAAGTTCCCGGCCGCGCTCAGGATGCGCCGGCTTCGTTCCTGCGCCGTCGCCACGTACACTTTCGCGATGGTGTTTGCGATGGGCACCACGGCATTGCGGTCGGTTGAGGACGCCGTTGCGTGGAGGATGTCCGGCTCCTCTACCTCAACACTCACGGCCCGAATCACGTCGGCCGGGGTCACCGAGACGTGTCCGGATCCCGTGGCCTTGCCGAGCTCATCCGCCACCCTCTCCGCGTTCTCAAGGGTTGCTACCAGGCGGGCCTGTGTCTGGACTGAGACCTCAGGGGCCGGGGGAGCGTTGTCCGTCTGATCGACCCAGAAGAAGCCCGGGGGCACGGTGTGGATGAGGATGACCGAGGTTGCCG
>CBFDAZ010000012.1:0-22390 GCA_965602825.1 uncultured bacterium | reverse complement strand
GGGATGTAGCTCTCCGGCGCTCTGAGGCCGGGGTACGCGTGCAGGTTGAGGGCGTCCACCCAGTCAAGCCCGCCCGCCTCAATGAACTCCTGCGTGCGCAGCTCCGGCGGACCGGCAATCCCGCCAATGACGAATGCTTCGGGGTCGGCATCCCTGGCTGCCTTGTATGCGACTTCCAGAAGCCGCACATAGTCTGCGACCGAGTAGCCCTTCGACGCAGGCAGGGCGTAGCTGGTGTAGACCGGCTCGTTCATGATCTCCCAGGCATCGATCCGGCCGGAATAGTGCTTGACGGTGGTCCGGACGTAGTCGGCGAACTCGTCGAGGTCGCGTGGCATATAGGCAACGCGCAGGCGAGCACCCGAGACTCGGTCGTCTGTCGCGTCGGCGGGGGCCGTCGAGCTCCAATCACTCGACGGGAAGGGCAGAAGCCCCAGTAGGTTGAGCCCTTCATCCACGACGCGGTTGATGTGGTGATCGGTCTCGGCGAAGTCGAACGTCCCCTTCTCCGGCTCAACGAATAGCCACTTAAGCGACCAGTCGCGGAACCATGTCAGCCCGATCTGTTTGCTCAGGCGGTTGAGTTCGGCCCAGGGGTAGGCGTGGTTCATCCCAAACAGGCCGCCATCGTCATCGCAAGACTCAATGACAGCAAAGCGCTCGGCCCGCACCGGAATGACGACGCCATCCTCGGAGGCCAGTCCCACACGGTAGAATCCCTTGCCCGGGAGCTTCGGCCGGAAGGTGCGTTCGGCTCTCTGCCCGGCGGGCATCTCCAGCTCCAGTTCGCCTGAGTTGACCGCCTCATCGTAGAAGTCGGTCACCGTCGCCCGAACGCGCGCGGTCTTCTGCGCCGCGGTGGCATTGAAGCCAGTGATTGCTGCTTGCACCTCTTCGGGAGCGGCGAACAGGTGGCCAGGCTGGGGCCACTCGATGCCGACCTCGATCGGCGCCCGCGCCTCGTACTCTGTCGCCTCCGATCCCTTCTCGAGCTGTACTCCGTCAATCCAGACCGTCGCCCGCTGCAGGTCCGACTCGGTCAGGTCGGGCCCGATGGCGATGAAGAGCTGCCTGGCCCGTGGCTGAAACACAAGACTCGCCCGCTCCCACTTGCCGGGGGCCTCCAGCTCGTGTCGGAGCGTGCCGCCCGCAGCCTGGTGCACCTCCATCTGGCAGGGCGTGCCGGGCGGATCGGCCTTCACGTACGCCGAGAATGCGTACTCCTGGCCCGGCTCCACCGTGATCCAGCCCCGGTTCGCCACGAGCGGCTTCAGTACGGGCTGGCGGGCCATCTCGAAGTAATCGAAGTAGTAGGTGGGCGTTGTGGCGCGGTCGATCGGGATTCTGAAGCTGCAAGAGTGCTGGAAGGCAGCCCCGGTGTCGATCTCACCGAAGATCGAGTTCAGGTTGCCGCCCCAGCCCGGCACAGAGGTGATGCTCCCCCAGCCGCTCGTGCCGCACTCGAAGCTGCTGTTGGGTATCAGGTTCTTCGAGCCAATGTCAGGAAGGGCTTCCGTGTACCGGCGCTGCTGCGGCTCGCTCTTGACGAGGCTGACGTCATCCACCCAGATCGTGCCGGTGCTCCCGAACCAGATCTGCAGGCGGATATGCTCGGAGATCGCCTTCGGCGACCGGAAGGCGAACTCGACCTGCCGCCAGTCCTTCCGGACACGGAAACTCTCACCCAGCCCCAGATCGCTCCAGGGGTCGGTCTGCCGGATCGCCACGCTCGCCGCACCGCCGGGGATCCCCTCGCCCCGGATCTGGAACGAGATGCGATACCACTGCCCCTCCTCCAGGCCGAACGTGTCCACCTGAGCCAGCATCACATGGCTCGCCGGCGACGTGTACTCAAACGCGCTGCACTCGAGCTTCTGGGAGTACTGCCCTTCGACCCCCTCATCCCGCGACCACTCGACCGTCACGCTCTCGTTCCCCGAGAACTGCCAGTCGTCAGCCATCCCGTCGCCGTCCTGGTCCAGCTCGAAGCCGCCGTTGGGGATCAGGTTGGCCGCGGGTTCCTGAGCGGATAGCCGCGACACGGCGGTCAATGCCAGCAGAAGAGCCGGAACGAGAGCCAGTGCCATTGCTTTCATCGGTCCTGTCCTCCTCGAGGCCGGTCCGCATTCTACGGAAGCGGGGATCGATCCGTCCCCACAAACGCCCCGTTGCCGCCAGTGCCGATCAGCAGGTCAGCCGGGCCGTCTTCCCGCTGCGCCACGGCGATGCAACTGATCTGCAGGCTCGTCAGGCCGCTGTTCTCCGACTTCCAGGTCAGGCCACCATCCTCGCTCTTGAGGACGCCGGCGGCGATGGAGTCATCATGGTAAGGGTGGTCGGTCGTCCCCAGGTACAGCACTTGCGGGTCCAACGGACTGATGGTCAGGCGGTGGGTGAAGTGGTAGTCGAAGACCTGTTCCCAGGTGACGCCACCATCGGTGCTCTTGAAGAGCCCGCCCGACCGCGACACCGGCGGCTCCACCGCGCGGTCATAGAGCTCTCGCTGGCACACATAGAGCGTGTCGAAGCGCTCGGGATCGGCATCGAAGTCCTGAATGTCGCCGAACTCGGTGCTCTCATTGACCTTGCTCCACGCGCCGCCACCATCGCTCGTCTCATGGATCCCCGCGCCCTTGACCGGACTGCCCCCGACGGCGATGCGGATGTGCTTCGCATCGGTCGGGTCGAGCACCAACCCACGTACCTGTCCCGCGACTTCGGAGGTCAGATTGCCGTTGATGCACTCCCACGAGTCGCCACTATCGAGGCTCCGATAGACACCGTGGCCCGCGCAAGTGACGTACAGGTGCCTGTTCCCAAGCGGGCTATCCGGGTCCAGACGCAGCACCTTTGTCTGCCCGTCGGGGAGCCCCGTTTCGGGCTTGCCTACGACCTCCCACGTCAGTCCGCGGTCGGCGCTGCGGCAGACATCCCCGTGGTTGCTGCCCCACTGGCCGGTAGTGGCCCAGACGATCTCCGGATCATCGGGATCGGGAACAACGGTGAAGCAGTTGCCCGTGTTCTTCATGCCTTCCACGGCGCGCCGGAAGGTCGCTCCACCGTCTTCGGTGATCAGCAGGCCGATGTCGAAGTAGCAGAAGTAGATGCGGCCTTCCCGGTGTGGATCAAACACGGCGTCGAACAGGCAGGTGACCTCAAGCCCCGTGCCCGCGAATCTCCCGTCCGGGAACGTCCGGCAGTAGCGCTGCTCCCACGTCTCACCACTGTCGGCGGTCGCGAAGATGTGGCCTGAAGTGCCGAAGTACAGGCGTCCCCCATCAACAGGAGAGATGGTCAGGCACTTCACGCTCGGCCCCCACGCGGTGATCCAGCCGTAGTCGGTGAAGCTCGACTCGTCCCTGGTGCGGTAGGCGCAGCGCTCCCAGTGCAGGCCGCCATCGGTCGTCTTGTAGACGCCCGCGCTCACCCACGACGTGTCACCCACATATGCGACGTCCTTGTCCCGCGGATCGACGACGATCTCCTTGCACGAGGAGGTCATCGGGGCGGGTTCGGTGCTCTTGCCGACGCGCTTCGGGAGACCCTCTGCCCGCAGCTCCCAGGTCCGCCCGGAATCGTCGCTGCGCACCACGCCTCCGTTCCAGGGCTCGCCGTCCCTTGCCGTCGTCCTCAGCGTGGCGTAGGCGACGTTGGGCTGGGAACGGGAAACGGCCACCTCTTCTGCGTGCTCGTGCGGCAACCCCTGGGCCTTTTCCCAGCTATGCCCGATCTCGGCGCCTCGGAAGATGCCTCGGTCGGTGGCGACAAGCAGATACGGCTCAGCCTCCACGTCACCGCAGTCAATGTCGCTCACGATCGCATCATCAGGCAGTGCTGCGCCCGGGCAGAGCCGCCACGTTTCGCCGGAGTCCTCGCTGTAATAGACCTGGCCCTTCCCCTCCTTGCCCCAGCGCGGGCGCCCGATGCCCGCGAAGACGTAATCCCGCCACATGGGCGTGAAAGCCAACGAGGCAATGGGGGCGGAGAAGCTGTAGCGCTGAGGGGGCGGGAACCCCTCGCGGATCCAGCGCCAGGTCCGGCCGTCATCGGTGCTCTTGTAGATTCCGCCCTCGGCTCCGAGCAGGATTGTGTTCGGATCGTGAGGAGAGACGGCAATGGACTCGATGAAGTAGTCCCGCAGGCCCTCGTTCTGGACCGTGTAGCTCAGCCCGGCGTCGTTCGAGCGATAGTAGCCGCCGACATCGCAGCCCACGTGCAACACGTCCGGACGCACCGGGTCACAGGCGATCGACTGGATCCAGCCTCCGCCGCCGGGACCGACGTTCCGCCATGCGATGTCGCTGCCGGGAGGCGCACTCTCAGGTGAGGGCTGTTGGAGGACGGCAAGGCCGGCAATCAGCACGGTCAGCACAGGCGGCACCCCCTCGTGCGATCGCCTCTTCCCCCGCCGGAAGGGGCGATCCTCCCACCCCCGCGCAGGACGCCGCCCGTCGGACAGTCAAATGACGCCAGGCGCTAGCGTGCCGGCCGCAATCCCGGAGAGGTTACATGGTGAGAACGATACGGGTCCTTTTGCCCAGCTTTCTTGTGGTGCATGCGTCGCTCCTGATCGCGTCCGTAGCTGCGTCCCTCCTGGCTGGCGCCGGCAAGCAATCGATCACCCCGCCACCGGACATCGGCCACGTGTCGCTGGGCGGATACGGTGAGCGCCAGGGAGCCGCCTACGAGGGCGTTCACGACGAGATCTACGCGCGCGCCCTCGCTCTCCGGAGTGGCGACAGCACCTGCGTCATCGTTGCTCTGGATCGGCTGGAGGTGCCTCGGTTCCTGCACGATGACATCTGCGCGGCGCTCGCCGGGGAGGACGCAAGTCCGCCGGTTGAGGGTGAGAACCTGGTCATCACCGCCTCCCACACCCATTCGGCCCCCGAGAACCTCGCGCGTCATGGCGACATCTTCCCTCTGGCCTTTGGACGCTACAACGAGGCGCTCTACCACTGGACAGTCGCGCAGATCGTGACCGCGGTGACGCAAGCCATCTCCTCGTTGCAGCCGGCCTCGCTCGGCTCGGCCCAGGTCCGCCTGGAAGGCCTCTCGGCGAACCGACGAGGGGACGCGATCACGGACCCTGTGCTCACCGTGCTGTGGATCGTGGCGAAGAAGGGCGCGCCGGTCGCTGCGTTGGCGAACTTTCCCGCCCACCCGACGATGCTCGGCGCCGAGAACCTGCAAATATCGGGCGAATGGCCGGGCGCCGCCGAGCGGATCGTGGAGGAGGCACTCGGCAACGGCGCCGTCTGCCTGTTCACCAATGGAGCCATAGGAGACCAGCGCCCGGCCGGCGACTTCGGCTCCGGATTCGAGCGTGTCGAGCGCTACGGGCAGCGCCTGGCCTACGAGATCCTCGCAACCCGTGACCGGGCTGCGCTCACCGAGGAGCCGGCGCTGTCGGTCGCCGGCAGCGAAGTAACGCTGCCGCCCAAGCAGCCATCACCGGCCTTCATCGAGTCCGCGCGGGAGGAGTACCCCGTGCCGGCTGAGATGATGACGGCTGTGCTGAACGGTCTTTTCCCGGAGCGGGGCCGGTGCCAGGTGGTGCGCCTCGGTGAGAGCATGATGATTACCGTGCCGGGGGAGATGATCGCGGCTCTCGGGCTGGACCTGAAGCAGCAAGCAGCCCAACGTGGCGTCAGGCACCCATTCGTCGCTGGCCTTGCGAACACATACTGCGGCTACATACTGACGCCGGAGGAATACGACGAAGGGGGATACGAAGCCGCGGTCTCCGTCTATGGACGCAGCTTCGGTCCGTGGCTGCTGCGCGAACTCGCGAGCCTCATTGAGGAAGCCACCCGGTGAGATACTCCGCCGTGCGCGCTAGCCTCGGCTCCCTACCCCGGCGCCGACGACCGGCGGGCTCTGCGTAGACGACTGCTGTTGCTGGCTTTGCAGGCTCCTCCAGTAGTCGTTGCGCAGGCGCTCGACGACGAGCGGCAACCGGCGGCGGAACTCGGCCTGGACGTTGTCAGAGGCGAGCCGCACGATCGTCAGTCCGATGGCGGCCGAAAGAGCCCCGAACGCAACGGATGCGGCCATGGCCGGGAAGGACACCCCGAAGAGCGAACCGGCTGCCAGCGCAGCCGATCCGAACGCGATCGGCATACAGCCCAAGGCAACCAGGATGACGCCGACCGCCTTGGGGCGACCGGCCCGCTTCGCCTCCATCAACGCTATGCGCCGGGCATCCTCGTCCAGTTGGTGTATGGTAACGGCCGGTATCCTCGAGCCAGCGTCCCCGTCCGGCTGCTGCACCTGCAGAACGGGAATCTCCGGCGGCTCCGGCACCACAGTTGGCTCTCGACAGACAGAGCACGGCAGCTCTTGTCCGTGGTACTCACTGCGTGCGGCCATCATCGCACCGCAACTGCGACAACGGAAATAGATGAGCATGGGGCAGATCCCCTTCCTGTCCGGGACGCAGCGGCACCCGTCAAGCCGCCGGCGCCCCCTCGCGTACCTCACACGCCCTGGGTCTATGCTCAATCACTGTCTGTGTACCACAGTCGCGTTCATGCCTGAAGTGTTAGCTGGCACAGGAAAAACGGGTGTGCGACGAATCATGGAACTCAACGGACGGATGCGAGTAAGCGGTCGCTGGCTACCGGCTGACGAACCGCCCGCCCGGCGCCGTCGACGCTCCGAGTCCGGATGGCGCCAGCGGGTGTGAGTTGCAATCTTGAAAAGCGTGGTGGCATGTGGTATACTCCTGGCCGACAGCAAAGCTGTCAGCGTGTTCTGTTGCCCGGCCAGATTCAGAGCTTGCATCGCAGCAACTTCGCAGCATTGGGGCGCCGCCGGGCATCGCTAGCTTGCTTGCCCAACGGCGTCGCCGAAGGGGGACAGCAGATAATGCAAACCCGGGGCAAAGGGCACTGGTCGCTGGTTGTGTTGGTCGTTGCTTTCTCTGTGGTCTTCACCACTTCCGCATCAGCTCTTGAGGTTCAGTTGGCGGGGATTCGGCTGGACGCTCCGTGGGTCACCGTCCTGGATGTCTACGGGAATCCTGATGGGGTCGTGGTCTATGGAGGTGGAGGCGCGGCAGCTGGTGGGGAGATGGGTGGCATGCCCGGCATGGGCGGCATGGAAATGGGCGGGATGATGCCCGGCATGATGCCCGGCATGGAAATGGGCGGAATGATGCCTGGTATGGGGATGGAGGGCATGATGGGCCCTGCCATGGGCGGCATGGAGATGGGCGGCATGCCCGGCATGGGTGGCCCGGGTATGGGGGCGGCCGGTGGCGGGGGGGCCGGAGGGTTCCCCATGTGGGCACTCCCAGTGTGGGTCGTGTTGGAGGAAGGCGAAGTCGAGTGGCTCTATCTCAAAGGGGACGTTGTTGTCGGCTTTGTCTTCAATCCCGATGGGTACGTGAGGGTCGTCGCCGTGGCGGGCGAAGACTGCGACTACGCGCGCACCGCGCTGTGGCGCCCACACCGCTACGTCAAGCTGGGCGATGACTTCAAGCGCGTTCTGTACCGCTACGGCTATCCTGACGAGGTCGAGACGTTCACCGCGGACGCGGGTGCCGGCGCCGCCGCACCGGGTGCAGCCATGGGTGCTGGCGCCATGGAGATGGGCGGCATGCCCGGTGCCGGCATGCCTGGCGAGGGCGGAATGATGATGGGCCCCGGCGAGGCCATGGGCGGCATGGACATGATGATGGGTGGCGGCATGGGCATGCCCACGCCCGGGGCGGGCGCTGGTGGGCCTGCGGCAGCCGGAGGCGGGGCGATGGGGCCGATGACGGTCAGCTTCGGCTCGGAGACGAACGTCTTCTCCCGCGATTGTGTGCTGACCTACGAGGACAACAACAACATCGCCTTCACGCTGCACAACATGGACGTGACCCGCATCCACATCTGGAAGAGCGAGGGCTGATAGAACTCTGGGCTGATAGCGGGCCGTAACGCATACCGACGACCAGAGACAGTCGGACGGGATGTCCGGCTGTCTCTTTTTGTTTGGCAGAGGCCGGCCCGGCGGGAAGTGATAAGGATCACATTCGCGGCCCCGAGAAATCCCGGCCGCCAAAGCGTACTTCACACAGTGATAGACCCTTCTCGGAAGGAGTTCTCCCTCACCCAGCGAATACGAACCTAGAACCCTGCATCGGCCCTTTCTCGGGCCTGGAGCCGTGGCGCCATGCCGGCTGGCACGGTAGTCCTCATCTCGGAGCAACCCAGCAACGGGTCGTGCACTTCCAGAAGGACGGGCTAGATGGACTCGGACGCGGTCAAAGAGGAGATCCGTGAGCGGATCGACGTGGTGGACATGATCTCCCAGTATGTGGAGCTCAAGCAAGCGGGCCGCAACTGGAGGGGCCTCTGCCCATTCCACCAGGAGAAGCAACCCTCGTTCAACGTCAACCGGGAGAGCAAGTTCTGGAAGTGCTTCGGCTGCGGGGCAGGCGGCGATGTCTTCTCGTTCGTCATGCGTATCGAGAACGTCACCTTCCCGGAGGCGATGAGGATCCTGGCCGAGCGAGCGGGCGTCCCCTGGGAGCCCGACCGTGCGCGTCCGGGGGAACGGGACGATCGAGACGAGATCCGCCACGCCAACGCCGTGGCCGTCGCGTGGTTCCGGGCCCAGCTTCAGGGCAGGCTTGGCGCCCCGGCCCGCGCCTATCTGGAGGGCCGCGGCCTCGACCCGGAGACCATCGAACGATTCCAGTTGGGATACGCGCCGCCCGGGTGGGACGGTCTCCTTTCGCACCTGACCAACAAGGGCATCTCACCCGAGCGCGCCGCGCGTGCCGGGTTGACCAAGCAGTCCGATAAGGGCACCTTCTACGACGTCTTCCGCAACCGCATCATCTTCCCGATCTGTGACGTCGTCGGTAAGGTGATTGGCTTCGGCGGGCGGGCCCTCGATCCCGATGACCCGGCCAAGTACCTCAACACACCGGAGACGCCGGTCTTCCACAAGGGACGCACCTTCTACGGCCTCGACATTGCGCGTCGGGCCATCTCCGAGGCAGGCGCGGCGGTTGTGGTCGAGGGCTATACCGACGTCATTGCCCTCACGCAGCATGGTGTCGAGAATGTAGTCGCAACGCTCGGCACCGCGCTGACCGAACAGCACGCCAGGATCCTGTCTCGCTACACGCCGGAGATCGTCCTGATCTACGACGCCGACGCTGCAGGCATGCAGGCCGCGCTGCGGAGTGTGAAGGTGTTCGAGAACTACTCGGCTGCGGTCAAGGTCGCGCCGCTCCCCGAGGGCCAGGATCCGGACGACTACGTCAGGCAGTATGGCGAGCCGGGCTTCAGGGAACTTCTGAACGAGCGCATTGGGTTAATAGAGTACCGGCTGAGACAGATCTTCGATCGCCACCGAGAGGAAGGACCGGAAGGTCGCACGCTGGCTGCGCGCAAAGCGGTGGACGTATTGGGCGAGGTGCCGGACATTGCCCGGCGACAGGCGCTGGTGGCCTGGGCGGCCGATCAGTGGGCTGGGTCCGATGTCGGACGTGCCGCCCGTCTGGAAGAGGCCCTGCTGCAGGAGATGAGGCGACGGGCCAGACAGGCCGCCCCCGCCACGCGGGACGAATGGGAAAGCGTGCTGGCCGAGAAGGGGATCCCGCGAGCGGTCGCGCGGCGACAGTCGCGGCGCCGCGCGCGGTCCGAGTGGTTGGAGGAGCAACGCCGTCGGGAACTACTGCTGAGCAATATCTACGTCGCTAAGCTCGGTCGCAACTCCCCGAGTTCGCGCGGATCTCCCCTCAACCTGGACTTCATTGCCGACGCCCTGTCGCGCAAGGCCTCGCCGTTCGTCCGTAGCGTATTGCAGCGCGAACGTCGTATGTTGACAGCCATGCTCGAACGAGCCGACATGGCTACCCTCGTTACGGAACGCCTGCGGTCGGGCGACATGCTCCTGCCCATCCATCGGGAGATTGCATCGGCAGTCGAACAGGCCATGCCGACCGACGGCTCGCCCCGCCTGAGTGCCGTCGCCGACCGGCTCTCCGAAGACGAGGAGGTCTTTGCGGCCGCTGTCGACATTGCCCTGGCCGAGGACACCTACGACGCGAGTGCACTGGAGCAAGACATTGAGGCGATACGCGAGGCGCGGCTCCTCGGGGACAAGGACATTCGGCTCTACAACGTGAAACAAGAAGCGGTACGGCCCGAGGAGGACGGCGAATCGCTGGCCGAGCTGGAAAAACAGGTGCAGAAAGGGCTGGCGGCGGGTACTCTCAATGAGGCTGACCCGCTCTACCAGCGCTACTTGGAGATCAGAAGGCAGCTCCACGGAAGCGGCGAGTTGCCTTACTGGGACTTCGATTGAAGGGAGCTGAACTGGTTTGGGTCGTGGTGGACAAGCATCCAACCTCCAGGACATCAAAGAGGTCCGGATGCTGCTTACTAAAGGCAAGAAGGAAGGTGTCCTGACGTACCAGGACATCCAGGACGCTCTGGGAGAGGTCGAGGGCCTCGATGCGGAGGCAATCGAGGAACTCTACCGGGTCCTCGCTGATGCCGGCATCCGGGTTGACGACGGCAACGGCGACGATGAGGAGGCCCGCGAGGACGTCGACTCGACGGGCGACGCGGACGAGCTGGACGACCAGGATCTCTCGGAACTCGAAGGCATCCCTATCGACGACTCGGTCCGGATGTACCTGCGAGGCATCGGGCGATTCCCGCTGCTCACGCCGCGCGAAGAGGTGGTCCTGGCTCGCCGCATCCAGAAGGGGAACGGCGAGCTGATCTACGACAAGGTCCGCAACGTTCTCACCTTCCGGCCGCACGAGAAGCTCGAGCACGATGTCCTCTACACCGTTACGGTGCGTGGCGGAGAGAGCGGCATGCGGGACCTTACGGGCCGCCGCACCCCGTCCGATACCTCGTGGACCTTCTGCACGGCTCGGGCGGGGGGCCCCCTGCGTGTTGTGCGCAGCAGGCCCGAAGGTGGCGCACGAGGCGTTGACCCGGTCTCGAGTCTGTTCGTCGACTTCGACGACACTGTATCCCAGTCCGTACGCCGCACTCGCCCGATCGCGCTCTGCGACCAGAAAGGGCGCGTCGTTCAGGGCACCGTCAGCCTGGATGACCGGCCCGGGCGCGTTTGCTTCACACCGCACGGCTCCCTGCGGTATCGGACAACGTACACGCTAACGGTGAAGGGTGGGCGTGAGGGGATCCGCAGCGAAGATGGACGGTTGCTGGCCAAGGACGTCGCGCTGCAGTTTGTGACGGCCACCTGTCGGTCGGGCCCGAAGCTCGTGCACACGTCGCCGAGCGACGGCGAAGGGATGGTGCCGGCTGCGACGGCCATGGCGGCCCGTTTCCACAAGCCGCTCGACTCCGCATCGGTCAACTCGGACACCGTCATTCTCGTCGATGAGGAGGACACACGTGTCCCGGGATCGGCGGAGTATGAACCCGACCTCTATGAGGTCAGGTTCATCCCCGACACTGCGCTCAGACTGGGCGCTGGCTACGCGTTCACAGTGCGCGGCGGCAAGCGCGGCGTCAAGGACGTCTCCGGTCTACCCCTGCGGCGATCGGTCAAGGTCGGTTTCCGCACGGCAGACGTTGGGGGCGAACCGGCCGCCCGCTTGCTCCATCCGGTCGGCGAGGGGGCTGTCGTCGGTACGGGAACGATCGTCGAGGTCGGGTTCACCCGGCAGATGGATCTGGCGACGCAGAGCCCCGACGTCCTGAAGGTCAAGGACGAGGAAGCGATCCAGAAGTTGGCCGAGGCCAACCTCCGGCTCGTGGTTAGCATCGCGAAGAAGTACACCGGACGCAGCTCGATGAGCTTCCTGGACCTCATCCAGGAAGGAAACATGGGGCTCATGCGTGCTGTTGAGAAGTTTGACTTCCGCAAAGGGTACAAGTTCAGCACTTACGCCACCTGGTGGGTCAGACAGGCAATCACGCGGGCCATCGCCGACCAGGGACGGATCATCCGCATACCCGTTCACATGGTGGAGACGATCAACCGCCTCGTCAAGACCTCCCGCCAGCTCCTCCAGCAGCTTGGCCGTGAGCCGACCCTGGAGGAGGTGGCGGCCGACATGGACATGCCGCTTGAAAGGGTCAGCGAGATCAGGCGGATTGCACCGGAGCCCCTCTCCCTTGAGGCACCAGTGGGAGAAGAGGAGAACAGCCACCTGGGCGACTTCGTTCCTGACGACGAAGTGCGGTCGCCCGTGGACGCAGCCAGCAACCTCGTGCTCCGGGAGCAACTCGAGCAACTGCTAGGTCAACTCAACCCGCGCGAGCGGGAGGTGCTGAAGCTCCGCTTCGGCCTCGATGACGGGTACCCGCGTACGCTCGAAGAGGTAGGCCAGATGTTCAACGTGACCCGCGAGCGCATAAGGCAGATTGAGGCGAAGGCCCTGAAGAAGCTGAGGCACCCCAACCGAAGCCGGCCGCTCCTGGACTACTTGAGCAGCTAGCTCGGTCCGCAGCAAGATCGGTACGATCGGCGAACTACCCGAGCGCGACGTGGGCCCGTAGCTCAGTGGTTAGAGCAACCGGCTCATAACCGGTCTGTCGCTGGTTCGAGTCCAGCCGGGCCCACCAACCGCACGTTGGCCGTGAGTGACACCGTGCGCAGCCGATATGGAGGGGTGGGAGAGACTGGAGTGATCTGGGCGGCCCAGGCCGCCCGATCTTAGCTTTAGGGGATAGCCCGACCCGCCCGCGTGCTCTGCAGGGGCGCCGCCAACGAGTCCGCGTGAGGGTGCTTGAACCGTGTGCCAGCGCCGCGTTCCCAGTCTTCCTGCGAGACGAGACCATGCTAGGCCCGATCGCGGAGTTCATAAAGCGGTACCGACACGAGGTAGGCAAGCACACGCTGGTGGTGGGCGGGGGCATGCTGCTGCAACCCAGCGGCAAGAGCCCCCAGGAAACCATCGAGCAGGTGGCGCTTCAGCAAGTCGGCGAGCCGCCGCCGTCCGTGTCAGACCACACACCCGGCGAGGAGGCAGTCGCCAAGTGGGCTGCAGAGCAGCCCGACCACGTTGCCCGGTGCAAGCTTGTCTCCGAGGCGATGACTGGTGCTCGACCCTCCGAAGGGCACATCCGCCTCGCTCGTATGATCAAGGACGGGTACTTCAGCATCGTCTTCTGGACCTCCCCGGATACGCTCATCGAGCGCGCGCTTGAGCAGCAGCGGCTCGAGCCCGAGCGAGACTTCAACCTGCTCTCCGTCGGCGTCGCCGAGCCCGAGCAGGTTCGACTCGCGATTGAGGAATCCACACGTATCACCCTGATAAAGGTCGGCGGCGATCTCGGCGCCGAGTTCCTGCCCCTCACCGCGGCTGAACTTCGCCGCGCCCTCGCTCCGGTGGATGAGTGTCTCCGCGACGCGATGCGCTCGCTCCTCATCATCGTGGCCTATGCTGCGCGGGATAGTGAGTTCCTGTCACTGGTGCCGGCCGACGGCGACAAGATCCACTGGGTCAACCGGGTCGTCCCCGTCGAGAGCCGAGAGCGATATGACGAGCTCCGCGTGGAAACGCCGGCCGCCGCCAAGTTCCACGCGCACCAGCCCGAGGTAACTTCGCTGCTCGCGAGACGCGGATCGGCCCGCAATCTCATCTGTCGCGAAGCGGGCACCTTCGACGAGTTCTTCGGCAAACTGCACCAGAGACTGCAGCGCCGCAAGACTCGGCGGATGGACGGGCGAAAGGACCTCACGGTCCTGCCCGGTGGCCCGTACCGTTATCTCGACTACTTCCAGCCGCGCCATGCGGACCTGTTCCACGGGCGGGAGGGTGAGACAGAGCGACTTCGGGACCTGACGACGACCAACAGCGCCGCCCTGCTCTGCGGGCCGGACGGGGTGGGCAAGTCGTCCCTTTTGCGGGCTGGCCTGGCGGCGGCGATGGTGGAGGACGAGAAGGAGAGCGGGGACCGACCGAAGTGGATTCCCGTCGTCGTCGACTGCATTGGGGACCCGGGCGATGACGCCCGCCGTGCCGTTGAGCTTGCACTTCACGATCGCGGCTGGCTGACCGGCCCGGCCCTTGAAGCCGAGTCCTTCGTCGATGCCATGGCCGAGGCAACCGAACTCGCCAAAACCGGCATCCTGGCTCTCGTAGATGGCTTCGAGCACTGCATCGTGCGGAGGGGCCTTGCGACACGCCGGGGCTTTGCCCGCATAACGGCCGAATGCGCGAAGCGACTCGGAGACCGATGGCGGATGTGTATCGCCATTCGCGAGGAGTTCGTCGCCTATCTGGTTGACCTGCAGCAATACTGGCCCGACCTGTTCTCCTCCGTGGTGCGGCTGGGGCGCCTCTCGCAGGCGAACGCCGTTGACGCCATCCTCAAGCCGGGGCCCGCGTTCGGCTGCTACCCTGAACCCGAACTGGCGGAACAGGTGGCCGCCGATCTGGACGATGGCGGCGTGCTTCCGGCGCACCTGCAGATCATCATGGATCGGCTCTACGAGGAACGAAGCTGGGGCTCCTCGTCGATCACGACGAAGATGTACGAGCGCCTGGGCGGCGCCGAAACGATTCTCGCCGAGTGCGTCGATTTCCCGCTGTCGCAACTGGGACAACGCGACCGCCGCACAGCGCGCACGATCCTCAAGAGGCTCGTCGGCTCACAGCGGACGATCATCCCCAAATCCCTGGGCACACTCGTCGCTGAGACACAACTCAACCGCGACGCGACCGAACGCGTGCTGGCTCGCCTGATGGATCTGAGGCTGGTACGGCAGGTGGGCCGCGAGGGGCGGCGCCGGTATGAACTCATCCACCCTTACGTCGCCGAGCAGTTGAGTTCCGAACTGTCCGAGAACCTCCTGGCGGCCGGGAAGTACACCGACTCCATCGCCCGCGCCACGGACGAATGGCTGCACACTCAGGCCATGCCCCCCGCCCGGCTGCTTCGCCGGCTGCAGACGTGTCGTGACGCGATCGCGCTTTCGGAGACCGAGATGGAGGCCGTTCTGCGAGCCGCCGCGGTCTACGACATTGACCTGGCGTACTGGCTGAAGCGGGTCCAGGAATTGGGCGCCCCGCGCATCTCGGTCCTTCGGCACCTGCTGCACGATAGCGATGAGCGGGTACGGCGCGCTGCCGCTGAGGGGCTCAGCAGGGAAGCCGATCAGGACGCTCTCTCGACTCTGGTTGATGGCCTCCATGACCGGGACGATACCGTAAGGGAGAGGGCCGAGGGCACCCTCGAATCACACCGTCGCGAGCTAGTTGACTCTCTGAGCACTGACGAGCCCACAAAACGGCAACGCGCCGCTCACGCTCTGGGCATCGTCGGCACCGAACGCCACGTCGGTCCGCTTGTCGGTGCACTGCGCGACGGCGACGATGAGTTCACCGACCAGGCGACGCGGGCGTTGTCTCAGGTCGGTGCCGGCAGAGCCGAGAACCTGCTCCTCAACCGCCTCGTGCACGAGCCGGAGGCCCCCTGGAGCGTGGCGTATGCACTGGGACACCTGGCCACCGATCCCCGGACGCTGGATGACTTGGAGCGTTCGCGGGGAGGCGCGCCCGAGGCTTCCCTGGCGAAGATCGACTACGCCATCGGTCGGGCGCGGTTGACTCGTGGCGAAGTGGGGATCGCCCGCGAGGCGTTGACCAGTGCCCTGGGCAGAGTCCGGGACGCGGGCGGCCAGCGGGCCATTGAGATTGCGTTGGCCGAGCTGGAAGATGTGCAGGAGCGATCGTCGGATCGCGATCCGCAGGATTGGCCGATGTACTGCGGTGGCCCGGCCCACGGCTCCTGCCGACGTCGCAGCCTCCGGCTGCCTCTCAGTCGCAAATGGACCTTCAGCACGCGGGACTCGGTGATCTCCTCCCCGGCTGTGGCAGGGGGAATGGCTTACATCGGTTCGCGGGACGGGACCCTCTACTGCGTCGATGCGAACAACGGAGCGCTCAATTGGCGGTTGAGAGCCAAGGACCGGATCGAGTCGTCGCCGGCGGTTGCCGATGACCTCGTGGTCATCGGCTCGCAAGACGGGACGGTGTACTGCGCGCGGGCCGCCTCCGGCGAGCGACAATGGACGTACGAGGCGGGCGCCCCGATCCGGGCCGCCTCGAACATCGCCGGAGACACTGCCTTCGCCGCTACCCGGGATGGACGGCTGATCGCTCTGGCGCTGACGGACGGGACGTTGAGGTGGCAGTTCAAGGCGCAGGCCGACATACTCGCGTCTCCGGCCGTCTCAGGCGGATGGTTGGTCTTTGGTTCGTGGGATCGGGTGATCCGTTGTCTACACGCCCAGACCGGCGAGGAGCGCTGGGTGTTTGACTCCGGTGGCGAAGTGTCCGGAGCGCCGGCCATTCGGGGTGAGCGGGTCTACTGCCCGTCCGACAGCGGACACATCTACGCCCTGGACTTGGCCTCGGGCGAGGAGCTGTGGCGTCAGGATTTCGTCGCTCCCATCCGCTCCTCACCGGCGTTGACCGAGACGGCGGTCATCGTCGGCGATGGCTCCGGGCAGCTCGCCGCCCTCTCGGCCGACACCGGCGAGAGCCTCTGGAGACAGGACCTGGGCGAGGAGATCAACGGCTCGCCCGCCGTCGCCGGCGATCTGGTCTTCGTGGCATCTGTCGACGGGTCCCTTCGCGCACTTGACCTGGGAACCGGTGACGAGCGGTGGAGGGAGAAGACGCCGTACGGCATCTACTCCTCCCCGGCCATCGGGGGGGACTTCGTGTACGTGGGCATGGGTTACTACGACCTCTGGGCCTTCGCCCATGAGCCCGACACTATCGCTCCGGGAGCTGATGCGGAGAAGTGAGAGCGGCCCTCCTCCTGGCGACGATCGTCCTCCCCCTGCTGACCGGAGGTTGTGGACTGGTCCGCGACATGCGCTCTGAGTATGTCGCCAACCGCGCAGTGGGCAGTGCCGTCAGCCAGTTGGTGGGGCCCACTCCCCGCAAGGACGAGGCGCTCGCGGAGCTGGACCTGGCGTATCGTCTGCGGTCTCACGACGAGCGCTTCGTCGCGCGCCTCGCTGGGCCGTACCTGGCGGCGGGCGATCACGAGCGCGCCTTGGCGTGCTACGAGGTGTCGACCAAGATCACGGGCGACCCCCATGACCTTCAGGTGGGGATGTGCCACCTGGCGTTGGGCGATACCGAACGGGGTCTCAAGAGGCTGGACGCAGCCGTGGAGAAGGCCATTGCCGACCACCAGAGCGACGCCATCACGCCGCGCGAGTACGCCTGGGTCCTCAATGATGTCGGCTATGTGCTGGCGGACGCGCGACTGCGGCCTGACGAGGCCTTCAAGATGATCAAGGAGGCCGTGCGGATCGCGCCGACGGTGCCGGAGTACATCGACAGCCTCGGCTGGGCCTACTACCGTCGCAACGAGAATCTGCAGGCGGCCTTCTACCTCGAGCGGGCTGCTCGGCTCGCGGGCCGGCAGGACCCGGAGATGCTGTGGCACCTGGGCGCCGTCCACGCCCGTCTGCGCCAGTTCCGCCGTGCGGAGAGCGAGCTGCACCGCGCCCTCGAGCTTGACCCGGCCAACGACGAAGCTCAACAGACTCTCAACCGACTCCAGCGCGAACTGCCGCCGCCGGCGGAGGTCTGACCGCCAACACAAGCACACACCCCGGGAGGAGTGACCTTGGTGAAGATATCTCAGCGCGTGCAGAACATTGCGCCCTCTGCCACGATGGCGATGTCTATGCGGGCCAAGCAAATGGTGAAGGTGGAGAACAAGGACGTCATCTCCTTCGCCCTCGGGGAACCGGACTTCCCCACGCCGAACAGCATCTGCAGAGCGGCGGTCAGAGCAATCGACGAAGGTCACACCAAATACACCGACCCCTCCGGCACCGAACGCCTCAAAGAGGCCATCGCGGCGGCAACGGAACGGGACCTCGGCATCTCCGTCTCTCCCGCCGGGATCTGCGCCAGCAACGGCGCCAAGCATGTACTCGGTAACATCTTCTCCGCCCTGCTCGACCCGGGCGACCATGTCATCCTCCTTGCTCCCTACTGGGTCAGCTACGCCGATCAGATCGGCCTCTGCGGCGGAACGTGGTCCGCGGTCACGGCCCCCGTCGACCAGGGGTTCGTCCCCGCTATCGACGATGTCGAAGCGGCGATCACCGATCGGACCGTGGCCGTCCTGATCAACAGCCCGAACAACCCCAGCGGCGCAGTGTTCGACCGCGCAAGCATCGAGGCTCTGGGCGAGTTGGCCCTACGCCGCGGCCTGACCATCATCTCCGACGAGATCTACAGGCACATCATCTTCGATGGGCGAGAGCACGTGAGCCCGGCGATGCTGGGTGACGAGGTCAGGAAGCAGACGATTGTCGTGGATGGCGTCGCGAAGACATACTCCATGACCGGATGGCGCATCGGCTGGCTCATCGCGCCGGAAGACTTCGCCAAAGCCACTGGGAAGCTGCAAAGCCAGATGACCTCCTGCCCCAACTCCATCGCCCAGGAGGCCGCAGCCGATGCCCTGCTCGGGCCACAGGATGTCGTGGAAGCTATGCGCCGCGAGTTCGAGCAACGACGGGACCTGATCCACGAGCGAATCTCAGCAATCGACGACTTGCAGTGCCAGAAGCCCGGCGGCGCGTTCTACGTCTTCCCCGATGTCAGGGCTCTCTATGGCAGGGAGCTGGGAGGCAAGGAGATTCAGTCAGACAGCGATGTCGGAGACTACCTGCTCGACCAGGCTCTTGTCAGTACTGTTCCGGGCATCGCGTTCGGGATGGAAGGCTACATCCGGCTGAGCTTCGCCTGTTCGACGGAGCAGATAGAAGCGGGCGTCGAGCGCATCCGGGAGGCACTGCAGTAGTCGGCGATCGCCGCCGGCCGATCCAACACCGCCAGACTCACGATCCCCCGGCTCCGGACCCCGGACCGCTCAGGAGGCCTCATGGCTCACACAGTCACCTTCATCCCTGGGGACGGCGTTGGCCCCGAGGTGGCCGGCGCCGCCCGCAGTTGTATCGAGGCCACCGGCGTCGAGATCGAGTGGGAGGAGCAACAGGCAGGAATGGCCGTCCTGGCCGAGGAGGGCATGCCGCTGCCGGAACGAGTGCTGGACTCGATACGACGCAACGGGGTCGCCATCAAAGGCCCCATCACCACTCCCGTCGGCAAAGGCTTCCGTTCGGTCAACGTGGCTCTCAGGAAGAGCCTCGATCTCTTCGCCTGCGTTCGCCCCTCTCGCTACTACGATGGCGCGCGAGGCCGCTACCCCGAAGCCGATCTGGTCATCGTCCGTGAGAATACGGAGGATCTGTACGCCGGGATCGAGTTCAGGGCCGGCACTCCCGACTGCAAGCGCATCCTGCGGGAGATCCAGGCTGTGAGCGGCCAGGCCATCGCTGAGGGGTCGGCCCTCTCGATCAAACCGATCTCGACGGTGGCCAGCGAGCGCATCGTCCGGTTTGCCTTTGACTACGCCGTCGCCAACGGACGCCGCAAAATCACGGCGGTCCATAAGGCCAACATCATGAAGGAAACGGACGGCCTCTTCCTCAACGTCGCGCGCCGCGTCGCGGAGGATTACGCCGACTCCGGTATAGAGTTCGAGGACCGGATCGTAGACAACATGTGCATGCAGTTGGTGCAGAAGCCTGAGCTCTACGATGTCCTCGTTCTGCCCAACCTCTACGGTGACATCGTGAGCGATCTGGCCTGCGGACTGGTTGGAGGTCTGGGCGTGGCGCCCGGCGCCAACATCGGGGAGGGGTGCGCCGTCTTCGAGCCAACCCACGGCAGCGCGCCCAAGTATGCCGGACAGGACAAGGTCAACCCGACGGCCACGATCCTCTCCGGCGTCATGATGCTGCGGTATCTGGAGGAGCCCGTCGCCGCCGAGCGTCTCGAAACGGCTGTGGCCGGCGTCATTCGCGAAGGGCGATACGTTACGTATGACATGAAGCCCAACCGTGACGATCCGACCGCGGTCGGGACGGCGGAGATGACAGACGCCATCTGCCGAGCCCTCCAGGCCTAACGCCGATCGGCGCCGATCGCAACCGCAACCAGGGCCGCTGCGATTCCCACCAGGCCGCAGCCCACGAGGCCGGCGAACAACGCCGCCGACAGCGTTCGCAGAAGCCCCCACAGCCCCCCGTAGAGGGCGGCCGCGGTCTCGGCCCGCAGGTCCATGTGGGGAACGGCGTAGATGAAGAGGACCAGCAGCGCCGCCAGGAGGCACAGAACCAGCCCTCCGCGGCGGAGATCCGTATCGCTGGGGGCCAGTTCGGCTCCTATGCTCAGAGCCAGGTACCAGAACAGGTACGTCTGCCATGCCTGCCAGTCCAGCCCCAGGGCCAGACCGGCCAGGTCAGACCAGAACCGGCCTGCGACCGGCCCGAGACCCTCTTCGAGCAGGTCCGCTTCCGGCAGATGCACACCCAGCCAGCCACTCAGGCTGCGTATGATCAGGGCACCGACGAAGAGCGGCAGTACGGAAGCTACAGCGGCCGCCAGAGGCATTGAGTGTAACGGCGACCAGGGCCGCCCGGGCTTGCAGTAGCCCCGTCCCTGGCGGTCTGACAGACAACTCGCGATGTCCTCTATCCGGTAGCCGCTCAAGACATACCCGGCGGCGTGGCTCCACTCGTGAAGTAGATTCCCGGGGAGCCGAAGAAAGAGGAACAGCAGTCGGCCGGACCGTCCGGAACTGCGGGCGGCGAGAGCCTTCACCACAACGCCGAGTATTAGCCGCCGTGAGATCAGGTGCAAGAGGATCGTCTGGCCGGCGACGAGCGCGAACGCGATGACCAGAGCCTCAGGATCCATGCGCCCATTATAGCATGGCGACTGTCACATTCGGCATGAGCCAAACCGGGAGGATCCCCCAATGAAGGTGACCATCGTCGGCGCCGGAAACGTCGGCGCCAGCACGGCTGAGGCCATCGCGATGCAGGGGCTGGCAGACATCTACCTGGTGGATGTCGTCGAGGGCCTGGCTGCCGGCAAAGCCCTCGACATGTCGCAGGCTGCGGCGGTGCTCGGGCACTCGTGCCGCATTGAGGGCGGCACTGACTACGCGCCCGCAACCGGTTCTGACCTCGTCATCGTGACAGCCGGGGTCGCGCGCAAGCCGGGGATGTCGCGCGACGATCTGCTCCGCACGAATGGCTCCATCATCACTGACGTGGCGAAGAACGTCTGGAGCGTCGCCCCGGAGGCTGTTGTCATCGTCGTCTCCAACCCGCTTGATGTAACCACCCAGATCTTCCACGAGGCCTCCGGCTTCCCTACCTCGCGCGTCATGGGCATGGCCGGCATCCTCGACTCGGCGCGGTTCCGCACCTTCATCGCGTGGGAGGTCGGCTGTTCGCCTGAGGACGTGTCAGCCATGGTGCTGGGAGGTCATGGCGACTCCATGGTGCCGCTCGCAAGAGAGGCAAGCGTGTCTGGGGTCCCGGTCACTCAGCTAGTCTCCGACGACGCCCTGGCCCGAATCGTCCAGAGGACGCGCGACGGCGGCGCGGAGATCGTCAGCCTGCTCAAGACCGGGTCAGCGTACTACGCTCCGGCCGCCGCGATATGCCAGATGGCTTCATCAATCCTGATGGACGAGAAGCGTCTGCTGCCCGTCTGTGCGTACGTCAACGGGCAGTACGGGCTCCGGAACATCTTCATCGGCGTTCCGGTTAAGCTAGGAAAGCGAGGCGTGGAGGAGATCGTCGAGGTCCGTCTCAGGGAAGACGAGCTCAAGGCTCTACGTAGATCGGCCGAACACGTTGAGGCCTCCGTCGCGACCTGGCACTCGATGAAGTCCACCCAGGGCGGAAGCTGACGGCACCAGCAACCATGCGCGAGATCGACTCGGAGACGATTGCGACTGCCGTAGCTTCGGCCTGCCGCGAGGCCAATCTACAGCTCCCGCCGGACATCCTGGACGGCTTGAAGCGCGCCGCAGCCGATGAGACACACCCTCGCGCCCGCGAGATACTACAAGACCTGCTGAAGAACGCCGCCCTGGCCGCCCAAACGGGTCTGCCGCTCTGTCAGGACTGTGGGCTGGTGGTGGTGTTCGCGGACATCGGGCAGGATGTTCGTCTCGTGGGAGTGGCCCTGGCAGACGCCGTCAACGAGGGCGTCAGACGCGGGTATCGTGAGGGACTGCTGCGCAAGTCTGTCCTGGCCAACCCGCTTGACCGCTCGAGCAACACCGGGGACAACACGCCGGCAGTCGTGCATGTGCGTCTGGTCGAGGGAGACATCTGCCGCCTGACGATCGCCCCCAAGGGTGGTGGGTGCGAGAACATGAGCGCCTCCTGGATGCTCACGCCCGCTCAGGGCCGTGCGGGGGTCGTGGAAGCAGTTGTGGGACGAATAGGCGAAGCGGGCGGACGGCCCTGTCCGCCCTTGATCCTGGGCATCGGAATCGGCGGATCGTTCGAGCAGGCGGCGATCCTCGCGAAACGGGCTGCGATACTC
>CBFDAZ010000011.1:0-23765 GCA_965602825.1 uncultured bacterium | reverse complement strand
GCGCAGGAGGCATCCCGGCTACATGACCATCCGCAGGCTCACCGACGCCGACGCTCTGCCCATGTTCGACGCATGGAATGCCGCGATGGTGCACGACCAGCTCACTGAGTGGGAGCTTAGGAAGGCCGTCTTCGGGAGTGCCGACCACGATCCGGACGGAGTGCTCGGAGCTTGTGACGGTACCGTGGTCCTGGGCTTCGTCGCTGCTGTCGTGCCCGAGCGGGAACCGGAGACTGGCCGTGTCGCGGCGATCTCTGCGGCCGATGACGAACTGACGGCAGAGCTTCTCGGGGCTGTGGAGGCTTATCTGGCTGGGCGGGGAGCCAAGCATGTCGTGGCCGGGGAGTACGCGGGCTGTGAGCTCGCGCCCGGGATTGATGTGCGCTACGAACAGATCATGCCCGGCTTTCCGCAGGCCGGCTACTCCCACAGTCACACACTCGACGACATGGAGATTGAGCTGACGAACTACGAGCCGAGCCCGTATCAGCAGGAGGCCCGCCGTCGGGCTGCAGCTCACGGTGTCGAGGTGGTGGACTGGCGGACCTCTCTCCTCAAGCCGCTGCACGAGTTCGCCGCGCGCGCCGTGCCGCCGCTGCCGGGCGGCTGGTTTGGCGAGGGTTGGGCGGACGGGCCGCACATGATGGTCGCGAGGCGCAGTGACCAAGTTCTCGGCTATGCCAGCTACTGGCCCAACCCCGAGCACGCTTTCGGCCGCTATGACCGCGAGGATTGTGGTGCCTTCGGCCCGATCGGGGTCCTCGAGGAGCACCGGGGCCACGGTGTGGGAACGTGGCTGCTCGCCGAGAGCCAACTCCGCGTGAAGCAGGCAGGGCGCAAGTGGTTGTGGGCCGGCTGGACGAACACGCCCTTCTACATACCCAACGGCTGGCAGGTGAGCCGCCAGTACGCGGTATGGGAGAGGTCGCTTCCTTAAGCGGGCCGGCGACGGTCCGCTGGCAGCGGTCGGAGAACCCTTATCGGCGGCTCAACGTCCAAGGATGCAAGCAGCATCGCGGGGCATGTTGACTCGGCCGAACGTGGGGGCTATCCTGGGGAGGGCCGGCAGCACCGAAAGGGCTCCAGGAGCGCGACAATGGACTTCATCATACCATTTGTGGGGACACTAGGGTTCGGCGGCCTCATGGGGTACGCCGTCGGCTACGCAGCCAAGAAGGCGAGCAAGCTCGCGCTCATAGGGATGGGGATCCTGTTCTTCTTCGTCCAGTATCTGTGCTACAAGGAACTCGCCACCGTTGACTGGGGCGGCGTAGCGGCGCAGGGCGGCGAGGCCGCAAAGGCGGGCGGTGTGGCCTTCTGGAAGATCGTCACCTACAACGTACCGCTCGGCGCCGGGTTCGTGGCCGGCATCCTCCTGGGCTTCCGGAAGGGCTGATAAGGCGTCTGCTCGCGTGCCGTCCTGGGTCGGGTCTCCCAACCCGACTCCGCTATCCCACCTGCACCTCTTTGCCCCTCCCCGCCGACCGGTAGATCGCGTCCAGGATGCGCTGGGTGATGATCGCCTGCTCGCCGGGGACGGGTGACGGTTTCTTCCGCCGGATGGCGTCCACGAAGGCGAAAATCTCCTCGCTGTGGGATGCCTGCCCGGACTCCGGGATGACCTGCGGGGTGGCATTGGTCAGCATGCCATGCTCTTCCCGGATCAACGTCAAGCTGCTCCCGCTCCACTCGATCCCGCCCTTCGTGCCGTTGATGAAGCAGCTGTAGGTCCCTTGTGAGGCGTTGACCGCCCAACTGGTCTCCAGAGTAATGACGGCGCCGTTCTCGAACCGGATGAGCGCGACGGCCAGCTCCTCGGGCACGGTGTACTTCTTCGGGTCGTGCTTCATGATGGACTTCTTGTTGCTGATCTCCAGGAAGGTCGCTGCGCTGACGGCGGTCGGCTGCGGGAAGTCCATCATGTGCAGGCAGAAGTCGAGGATATGCACGCCGAGGTCGTAGATCGGTCCCCCGGCCGATAGCTCCTTGATCGTGAACGCGCCCCAGGCCGGAACGCCCCGCGGACGCAGCAGGCTGGCGCGGGCCCAGTAGATATTGCCGATGGCGCGGACAGCCCGCTTGGCAGCGACCGCAGTCGGAAGGTACCGGCAGCTCTGCGCGATCATGAGCAGCTTGCCGGCCTTCTTGCCCGCGGCGATCATCGCCTCGCCGTCCGCGGCCGATACGGTCATCGGCTTCTCGACGATGACGTGCGCACCGGCCTTGAAGGCCGCGACCGTCGGGTCTCTGTGGAAGCAGTTCGGTGTGCAGACATCGACAATATCCAATTTCACCTTCTTGAGCATCTCGTTGTAGTCGGCGAAGCAGTCCCCGGCCGCTACGCCGAACTTGTCCTGGGCAGCCTGCAGCGCCGCCTTGCTCACATCAGCAACGGCCACCAGTTCTGTGACGCCGTCGCCCTGCAGCTTCTGCCAACCGGGCATGTGAGCTCCCTGCGCGATTCCCCCGAAACCTACGAATCCGACTCTGAGTGGCTTGGCCATCTGGGTTGACCCTCCCTGAAGCCTTGCACTGCTGTTTGGTGTGGCGTGCGGCCGAGCTCGGGCGCGCGGAGCTCGTCAGTCACTGACGATCACTTCATCCTCCGGGTCCCAGGCCGGAACGCCGAAGACAACCGTCGTGAAGCCCCCGTCACCCCGGTGTGCAACGCCTGGCGGAATCAGGATGGTGGTACCGGGACTAACCTCGACCTTCTCGTCGCCGACCTCCATCGTGCCGGACCCTTCGATGATGTAGTAGTACTCGGTGCAATGCTCGTGGTAGTGAAGCGTCGCGTCATCGATCGTGGTGACGTGCAGATTGGCGACGTCGGTGTCCTTGCGCGTGATGATGCGAACACTCTTGCCGCAGGCCGAGTGCACGACGGTGTCGACCTCGTCCAGATGCCTGATGATCGGCTGCGCTTTGGGTTCCATGGGGTGACTCCTTCCCGCAGATCGTCGACCGCGCGGGACCGTCAGCGATCCTGATCCGTGCGCCGGCCCTTCCAGTATGCCAGGGCGGGGATGATGATAAGAAGCAGGATGAGACCTCCGACAACCAGCATCTCACCTACGCCTACGCGCATGAAGAACATGTGAGTACCTCGGTCCCACGATCACTACTTGGGTCGCCGAACCCGGGCAGCTACCTGGGCGGGCAGGCCGAAGATTCTGATGAAGCCCTCCGATGCAGACTGGTCGAACTTCCCGGTCTCATCATAAGTCGCCAGCGAGAAATCGTAAAGGGAATTCGCGCTCTCTCTGGCGACCGGCGTGCAGGACCCCTTATAGAGCTCAACGGTCACTGTGCCCGAGACGGTCTCCTGGGTCTCGTCGATAAAGGCGTCGATTGCGGTGCGCAGCGGTGTGTACCAGAGACCGTAGTAGACGAGTTCCGCGTACTTCTGTTCCAGATAGGGCTTGAAGTGCGCTGTCTCGCGGTCGAGCGTCATGCCCTCCAGGTCGCGGTGGGCGGTCAGGATGATGGTTGCGGCCGGCGTCTCGTAGAGTTCGCGGGACTTGATCCCGACGAGCCGGTTCTCCATCATGTCCACGCGACCTATGCCGTGGCGGCCGCCCCGGTGGTTGAGCTCCTGGACGAGTTCGCAGCCGTCCATCCGCTTGTCGTTGAGCGCCACGGGCACTCCCCGCTCGAACTCGATGCGGAGCGTCTCTGGCTCGTTGGGGCCGTCCGTCGGGTCGACCGTCCAACTCCAGGCGTCCGCCGGTGGTTTCTCGGCGGCGTTCTCGATCGGGCCGCACTCAATGGAGTGGCCCCAGAGGTTCGTGTCCGTCGAGTAAGGGCTCTCCTTGGTGACCGGCACGGGGATGCCGTGTCTCTTTGCGTACTCGATCTCCGCCTGTCGATTGGTGCCGAGCTCCCACTCGCGGACGGGTGCGATGACCTTCATCTCGGGCGCGAAGACCCCATACGTCACCTCGAACCGGACTTGATCGTTGCCTTGGCCGGTACAGCCGTGAGCGAGGTAGTCGGCGCCCTCTTGCCGGGCGATCTCGACCTGCTTCCGCGCGAGGAGGGGGCGTGCCAGCGCGGTGAAGGCCGGGTAGCGGCCCTCGTACAGGAGGTTCGCCTTGATCGCCCGCGAGATGAAGTCGCTGAAGAACTCCCTCTTCGCGTCCACGACCAGCGCCTTGACCGCCCCGATCTGCTCGGCCTTCCGCCGAATGCCCTCGTAGTCGCGCTCTTCGCCTACGTCAACTGAAACGGCAATGACGTCCAGACCCTTCCTCTCAGCCAGCCACCGCACGCAGACCGATGTGTCGAGACCGCCGGAATATGCCAGCACGCACTTGGACATGATTCGATTCCCTTCTGCAATAGCCCGTGCGAACCGGGCGTGATAGGTCGCAGTATCTAGGGGTACGACGACGGGTGGAGGCGGTTGCTCTCATTGCCCGGCACGCCGGTCCTTCGCTCGGGAGCCGAGGACTCGCGCGAACTGCGCCGCTATTCCTCTCGGCCTGGTCCCAGCCCTCTCGGAGCTGTCGGCGGCACCCTCCGTCGGCTGTGTGCGGCTTCAGCGCTGAAGCATGGGACGACTCGCCCGCGGTGACAGGGAGGAAGGCTTCCTGCCTCGGGCGATCCCATGGCACACCGTCAATTGACGAATGGCGCGCTCCTGTGGTACCGTCGGTGCGCTTCCTGGTCGCTCGGCAACTCCGACGACAGACCCGTTCCTGGTGTCCCGAGGCTGGCAATGGAGCGCGCATCTCATTCCCGATCCGGGTGGGCAGTTGCCTTCGTTGCCGCTCTCTTTCTGCTGTTCTATCTGTACATCTGGCTGGCGATCAACCCCCGTCTGCTGTACGAGACCCATCCACGGTTCCCGGTCTTCTTCACCGGCTCCGCCTTCTTCAAGGCCGCTATGGTGCGGTATGGTGGCCCGCTCGAGTACGTCGGCGGGTTCCTGGCTCAGTCATACTACCTGCCATGGCTGGGTGCGCTGGTTATCACACTTGCTACCGGCGGCATCTGCCTTGCCACGGACGCCATCCTGCGGGTCATGGGGGCGAACCGCCTTCGATTCACCTCGCTGATCCCGGCCGTCATCATCCTTGTCGCCCACAACTACGGTTTCAATCAGATACCACTGCTCGTCGGCCTGTTGGCCGCTCTTGCCTGTGCAACGCTGTACACCCGGGCGCCGCTGCAGAGGGATTCGTCTCGCGTCGCTCTGTTCCTGGCCCTGTCGCTGCCACTCTACTTCGCGGAGGGTGGAAACTACTTGGTCTTCGCGGTAGTGGCGGGGGTCTTCGAACTCCTGGTCAGGCGAAGGCGTCTGCCCGCGCTCGTGGCCTTCCTGTCAATCGAGGCGGTTCCGTATCTCATTGGCACCTACGTCTTCGCGCTGGACCTGCCGGATGCCTACGGGTTCCTGCTGCCTTACCACCCGTTCACGACTCAGTGGGGGAGAGGGGCGGTTGCCCTGGCGTATGGTGTGGTGGTTGCTCTGGTGATTGGAGCCGGCATCCGGGCACTCGCCGGGTCGCGTCGAGATCGCGATGACAGTGACGAGGCGCCCGCGCCCACTGACGCTTCGGGGGACGCGGGTGGGCGGGGCCGGTTCCGGCGTCTCCGGCCGCACCCGGCGGTGGGGTGGGTGCTGTTCCTGGGTGCTGCAGCCGCGGCGGTCGCGCTCACCGTTGACCGCTACACCATCGTGTCGTTGCGGATCGATGAATACGCCAGACGCAGGATGTGGGACGAGATCCTCCTCGCAGCGGCGGACCTTCCGGTGGAGACCTACCACGTGATGGTCGCACAGCACGTCAACGAGGCTCTCCACCACACCGGCCAGCTCCCCTACGAGATGTTCCATTACCCACAGAGGGCTGATGGGCTCCTATTCGACATGGACGTCAGCGGCAGCGTGGGGGAACGGAACAAGAAGATCGAGGGGGTCAAGGACCTGTACTACCATATCGGCGACCTGGACTTGCGCCTCGGGCTTGTGAACGAGGCGGAGCACGAGGCCCACGAGGCGCTGGCTACTCACGCCGAGCATGGCTCGGTCCTCTACCGTCTTGCCCTGATCAACATCGTGAAGGAACAGCCTGCCCCTGCACGGGTGTTCCTGCGGGCACTCAGACGCCACCTGGTATACGGCAGGCAGGCCGAGGACCTACTGCAACGTCTGGAGGCGGATCCCACCCTCTCGTCAGACCCCGGGATCCGGAGAATCCGCTCAGTCATGCTGCTTGAGGACGATGCCGGCGCCGACTTCTCCGGAGAGCGCGACTACCTGGCCCTCCTGAAGAGGAACAAGCACAACCGCATGGCTTTCGAGTACCTCATGGCCTTCTACCTGCTGACCAAGGACCTCGACCAGTTCGCTGCCAATCTGCCGCGGCTGCGGGACTTCGACTATCCAGACCTGCCTCGGCACTATCAAGAGGCCGTCCTGCTCTACGAAATGGACACCAGCAAGCGAGCCGACCGCTGTGGCTACGAGATCAGCGATGACGTCCTTGAGGAGTTCGCGCACTTCTGGCGCGACGCCGCTGGGTCCACAGGCCGAGGGGCGATCGCCGGGTCGTTCATGCGCGAGTATGGTGACACGTACTTCCACTACCACCTCACCGGGCTGTCAGGCCTCGGGAGTCGGTGAGGTCAAAGCGCGATTCGCGGCTTCAATTGCGGCCGACAGCAGGCGTCGCGACAGGGCGCTGGCGGACAGCGGCCGACATCCGCACTGTCGCCGCGTCGCTCTCGACACGTCGGGCTAGCCACAGGATTCTGACGGATCACCCGACGCCAGGGCGAGCTGCGTCCGGCACGCCAACCGGCGCCCAGTGGCGCCAGATTCCCGTTGCAGCAGTCAATTGACGACCGGCGCGCTTATGTGATACCGTCGGTCGTGGGGCAATGGACCGAGCGCCTCAAGGCGGCCGACCCTATTCTGGTTCCCCAAGGCCAGTCATGGAACAGCCACCTCGATTCCGATTGGCTTGGACGCTCGTCTCCTCCGCGCTGTTCTTCGTGCTGTTCTATCTCTACATCTGGTTGGTGATCGACCCGCGCGTGTTGTACGAGGGTGACGCCGGCTTCCCTCCCTTCTCCATGGGTCGGGCCTCGCTGGAGGCTGCCGTGACCCACTACGGGAGGCTGGTGGAGTACGTCTCCGGCTTCCTGGCGCAATCCTACTATCTGTCGTGGCTGGGAGCCCTCGTCATCACCACCGTCACGGGCCTCATCTGCGTGAGTCTGGATGTGCTTGTCCGGGCCATGGGAGGCAGCCGTGTTCGGTTCATCGCGCTGATTCCCGCCGTTGCCATCCTTGCCGCCCACAACCACTACTTCGTCCAGGTGACCCTCCTCGTAGGACTGCTGCTTGCGCTGGCCTGCGCAGCCTTCTACGTGCGAGTTCCCCTGGAGAGAGACCTGCCGCGGATTGCGGTCTTCCTGGTCTTGTCGCTGATCGTCTACTTCGCTGCGGGCGGCGTCTACCTCTTGTTCGCCCTGGTGACGGGGGCATACGAGCTGCTGGCGAGGCAGCGGCGGTTGCCGGCCCTGATTGCCTTCCTGTCGATGGAGGCGATCCCCTACTTCCTTGGTGGCCGGCTGTTTGCACTGGACCTGATCGATGCCTTTGCGTACCTGCTTCCCTACCACCCCGACACAAGTCGCTGGGGAAGGGAGGCTGTTGTCTGGGCCTATGTCCTGCCGCCGGTGCTCCTCGTGGCTGTGGGCATCTGGAGGATCATTGGCGGTCGCCGGAGGGCTCGCGAAGACGCGCCGGATGTACGGCTTGGGGAGACTGCCGAGGGTGCCGGCAAGTCGAGGTTGCTCAAGCGCCTGGCGGACGCACAGCCACATCCGGCTGTCGGATGGGTGCTGTGTCTCGTTCTGACCGCAACCGCTGTCTTCCTGACGTACGACGACCAGAACATGGCCAGGGCCCGGATCGATTACTACGCCAGATGCCGGATGTGGAGCAAGATCCTGAGCACCGCACAGAACGTGCGACCGGATCGCTACGATCCGCTGGTGGCCCAACACGTGAACGAGGCCCTGTACCACACCGGGCGGCTCCCCCACGAGATGTTCCGGTACCCGCAGCAACCCGACTGGCTCCAGCTGGACATGGAGTTGCGGCCGTCTCTGGCCGCACAGAGCCGCAGGAGAATGCTGGTCAACGGCCTCTACTTCCAGGTCGGCGACCTGGACCTGCAGCTCGGCCTGGTGAACGAGGCCGAGCGAGAAGCTCACGAGGCCCTGGCAGTGCATGGTGAACACGGGCAGATCCTGTACCGTCTTGCCCTCATCAACATCATCAAGGAGCAATCCGAGGCTGCTCGTGTCTTCCTGAGGGCACTGACCCGGCACTGGGCATATAGGCGTCAGGCAGAGAGCCTCCTCGAGCGCCTGGAGGTGGACCCTTCGCTCTCATCCGATCCGACGGTCAAGCACGTTCGCGCGGCGATGTTGCTCGAGGATGAGGCCGGCTTCGACGTATCCGGAGAATGGGACTACCGGGCGCTTCTGAACAGAAACAAGCACAACCGCATGGCCTTCGAGTACCTGATGGCCTACTACCTGCTGACGGGGCAGCTGGAGGAGTTGGCCGAGAACCTTCCGCGCCTGCGCGACTTCGGCTACCCCGATATGCCGCGGCACTATCAGGAAGCCATCCTGATCTACGAGGACGTCACCGGCAAGCGGGCCGACCACTGCGGTTACGAGATCAGTGACCAAGTCCGGCAGCAGTTCACCCAGCTTCCCAAAGACATGGAATTGGGCGCCACAGACGAGGCGGCCGCCGATAGCGTGGTGCGCCGGTACGGGAACACGTACCTATTCTACTTCACCACTGGATTGTCTGGACTCGGGAACCCATGAACCCAAAGAGCAGCCCCCAACTGATTATCCTGCTGACGCTCGTCAGCCTGGTGGCATCGTGCTCGCCGCGCAGGGCCAGGCAACCCAACCGCAACTTGGTCCGCATTGAGCGGTTGCCACAGATAGGTCCGGACTACAGCGGGACCGTTATCCCGCCCAACATCGCGCCTCTGAACTTCGCGATAGAGGAGCCGGGTTCTCAGTTCCATGTCACGATCCGGGCGGGGTCCGGGGGCAGGATCGACCTCCGCAGCAAGAGCCCCTCGGTGGTAATCCCCGATCGGGAATGGCGCCGGCTGCTCGAGGCCAACCGGGGGCAGCGACTTTCCTTTGACGTGTACGTCAGGAAGGAGAACAACCGGTGGCTGAGCTTCGACCCGATCACCAATGAAATCGCCAGCGAGGACATCGATAAGTACCTCGTCTACCGTTTGATCCACCCTCTCTACAACTACTGGCGTGATGTGGGGATCTACCAACGCGACCTTGAGGGCTACCGCCAGAGGGAGCTGCTCCACGGGCGGTCGATGTCCAACTGCTGCATTAACTGCCACGCGTTTCTGAACAACCGCGCATCCAACTGTACGATAGGCATCCGCAGCGCCGAAGTCGGCAGCAGCGCGCTATTGGTCCAGGGGAAGTCGGTCACGAAGATCGACACCAAGTTCGGCTACACGGCCTGGCATCCCAGCGGGCGAGTGGTGGCGTACTCGGCCAATAAGGTCCGGCAGTTCTTCCACTGGGCCAGAGCCGAAGTCCGGGATGTAGTCGATCTTGACTCCGGGCTCGCGTATTACGACGTCGCAGCGCAGAAGGCGAAGACTCACCCGAGCCTCTCCGATCCGGATCGTCTGGAGACCTACCCGACGTGGACGCCCGATGGCAAGTACCTCTACTTCTGCAGTGCAGCTTTCCCCTGGGAAGACCGCTACAAGGTACCACCCGACGACTTCGATCAGTGTCTCTACGATCTGGTGAGGGTCAGCTACAATGTAGACACCGATGAGTGGGGAACACCCGAGATGGTGCTTTCATCCGAGGAAACGGGACTGAGCATCACGCTCCCGCGCGTCTCACCGGACGGTCGGTTCCTGCTCTTCTGCATGTCCGAGTACGGCTGCTTCCCCATCTACCAGCCCAGCAGCGACCTGTATCTGATGGACCTGCAGACGGGTGAGTACTGGGAGCCGGACATCAACAGCGACCTCTCCGAGTCCTGGCACTCCTGGTCCTCTAACGGGCGGTGGATCGCCTTCAGCAGCAAGCGACGCGACGGGCTATTCACTCGCTCCTACATCAGCTACGTGGACAAGACGGGCAAGGGACACAAGCCGTTCATACTCCCGCAGAAGGCCCCGACGTTCTACGACTCCTACCTCAAGACGTACTCAGTTCCCGAGTTCATCGTCGAACCCCCGCGACCGAGGCAGAGACACCTCGCGGAGGCTGCCCGCTGGCCTGGCGGTGTGAAGGTGGATAGCCCCGTCAAGTTCGAGCCGCGAACCGAGATTCGGGAGGTGGGCGGGGGCGGGCAGGACGCCTGGCAGCCGGGCACGGGCGGGCAAGATGCGTGGGAGCCGGGCACGGGCGGGCAAGATGCGTGGGAGCCGGCCCAGTAGCCCTGACCTTGCCGCCGTCGGCCAACCGTGTGGCCTGCTTAGGGGGAGACCCGGGCGAGGTACCGCCGTACCTTGTCTGCTGTACTGCTGGAAGGCTCGAGCGCCAGATAGCGGCGGAAGCAGCGCGCTGCTTCGGCAGTGTTGGGTGTGTATCTGGCGTGTACCAGGCCGAGGTTCAGCCAGGCCATCGCGTCGTCGGGATCGATCTCCGTCGCCATAGCGAACTCGCCGATCGCTTCTTCCGGCCGCCCTACCGCCAGGAGGGCTCGGCCGAGTTCGACACGCATGTAGGCGCAGTCCGATCTCCGCGCCAGGGCTTCCCGGAACTCGGCGATCGCCTCGTTGAGCCGGTTCTGGTCTTTCAGGGCGTTCCCCAGCCGGCAGCGGCCGCGGGCGTCGTCCGGGTTGTCGACGGCAAGTTGGCGAAGGCGCGAGATGGTAGCCCTTGTGTTGGCTTCTGCCGACCAGGAGGACTCAACTCCGGTCCCGCTCTCAACCACAACCTCGATCGCGCTCGTCGGCCGGATCTGCAGCGTCGCCCGGAACTCGAGCGCCGGTGTCTCCGCCGCTACGCCGAAGGGCGGCATTCTGGCGGGGAACACCCTTGCTTTCTTCCCGTTCACCGTCACCGCGCGCACTTCGCCCCCAGGGCCGACTGCGCCAAACACGGTGGTCCGCGTAAGGTAGGGGACGCTCACATAGTGCCCCTGGTCGTCGCTCTGGGGGTGGATCAACTCCACCGAGTAGCCATCGGCTGTTGGCGCACCGGCGAGGGCGGGGTTCTGGATCAGTACGCCCGCCAGCAGTGCAGCAATGGACGAGGCTGTCATCCCCATGGTGACAGCACCTCCTGTCACGCACTCGGTCGCCGCAGTCTGGTTTCCTCGGCGCATAGACCGGATCACGCAACAAGATCAGGGCAGGGCGTTTGCCCTTGACAGGGCCTGCTGGGCTCGTCGCCCACGCGGTTCGCTGTTACCAACTGGAACACCTGGCAACGCGTGCGGCCTTCCACCGCCGCAGATCCACGGCGTGCGGGAACTTCGCCGAAGCGGTTGGTATTGGAGCCTTACAGAATTCGTCGCCGGACCGGTTCGTCAAGCCCCAGACAGCCCGCACTTCCGGGGGGAAGCTGCCTTGGAGCTTCGGCCGCGTGTCCGTGCCCACTTCGCCTCGATCGCCGTTGCCGCCAGCGGCACCATCGTGTCTCTCTACTTCATGATGCCGGCCGCCGGACCTGCGGAGGACGGGGCACAGTACGCAGACCCCGGGTTGTGCGCGCTCTGTCACAAGGACGTTGCCGAGGAGGCCGGCAGACGCCTCCACGGCGCTATCCTGGAGCGCCGCGCCAACGAGGCTCTGGGCCGGAACTGCCAGACCTGCCACGGTCCTTCCCAGGCTCACGTCGAGGATCCCATCGAGATCAAGCCGGCCTGGACGCCCGACTCCCTCGGCCGGCGCACTTCGGCCATCATGTGTCTGACCTGTCACTCAAAGCAGGTCTCGCCGATGGCCTGGCGCAGGGGCGACCACCACGCCGGCCAGGTCCAGTGCTGGGAGTGTCACTCCGCGGCTCGTCCTGCCAAGGCCCACAGTGAGTACATCGCGAGGCCCCAATCGCCGGTTTGTGTTGAGTGCCATCACGAGGTCGGGGGCCTCTTCCGGCTCAACAGCCATCACCCGGTACTCATCGACCACGAGCAACGCATCGAGTGCGCCGACTGCCACCGACCGCACGGCCGGATCCGCGACCGTGACGTCACGAGCCTGTGCCGGGCCTGTCACCTCGGCCAACGGGGACCGTTCCGCTTCGAGCACGGCGCGATCAGCGGCCGGCTGATGGGGAGTTGCGTTGAGTGCCACCAGCCTCACGGCTCGCCGAACGCCGATCTGCTGAGGTTCAACTCGCGCGGCCTGTGCCTGCAGTGTCATGGGGATAAGGTCCCTCACTTCCCGGGCCCGAAGTGCTGGACCTGTCATCAGGCCGTGCATGGTTCGAATTCGAGCCCATACCTGTTGAGGTAGTCTACGCAGCTGATGGACGGAAGGGAGGGAGTCCCGCCGATGGCGTCCGGGCCACGAAGCTCCCATCGCCTGGTATTCGCCGTGTGCGGGGCATCTGTGGTCTGGCTGTGCCTGTCCGGCGCCACGGCGATGTCGGAGGAGCCGGCAGATCAGGCCGGCGCCGAAGAGCGACCGGCACTGGCGTCCGAGGAGCCGCCCAATCGCGTCACAATCGCGATCGGCTCCATGCGCCAGGCGGTAGACGGCAACCCGTTCCGCTTCCGCCAGTACGTGACCCCGCCGTCGGCCACTCACATCGCCCTTCTCGGCGTCACGCATCCGCTGGACAGTGCCGGGCTGACCTTCGGAGGCTACGCGTACGACCTACTCGAGCCGAGCGCCGGAGGCGTTGGCTACCTCTACGAGGTGGATCAGGGACTGAGGTCCGACACCCGCTACCGCCGATCCGAGTTCTACCGCGGTTTCTATGCCGGTGCCAACTACCTGCGGCGCAAGGACTGGAAGACGGACTTCCGTTGGCGGGCTACGGGCAGCGACTACCTGACCGGGCAGTACTCAACGCTCTCCCTCAAGGGGGGACAGCTCGGCGCCGCCGATGACAACTGGCTGAGCGAGTCCTGGGGTCTGAACTACACCCGGACGGTCGGCTTCCTGAATGCGACCGCACAGTACGGCTTCGAGCAGTTCGACTTCGCCAATCCGCCGGCCTACCTCCCCGGGGAGGCATCGACGTGGGGCCTGGACCTGTCTCCCGCTCGAGACGCACAGACCCTCGTGGCCGCCGCCTTCTCGGCGACTCACACGGACCTGGACGGGGAGGCCGTATCGCCCGAGGAAAGGACTGTGTCGCTGAGTGCCCTACATCAGATCACGGAAGACCTCAGCGTCAATATCGACCTTGAGTACTGGCAGTTGAGAGACGCGCTGGCTCAGAACGCCTACGCCAAACGGGAGCGGCTGGCTGCGGTCGAGGGAGAATGGGCCGGCATCCCGCGAACGGTCGTGCGTGCAGGCTTCGAGACGGCCGAGATCGACTACGTCAACGGCCGCCAACTCCAACTCGTACGGCCGGCAGTCAACACCACCAGCCTGCAGCTAAGGGCCCGCCCGCTGCGGGAGCTGAAGATCCAGGCCGACTTCCGCCGCCGACGGGTGGACGACCGCCCCCTCGCGTACGACCTCGGCGGCCAGCCAACGACGACGCGGATCTGGGCGGAGACCGACATGCTTCGCCTGCGGGCGACGTACAGCCCCGACTACCTGCCGATCGGCCTGACCGCGGGGTATCGCTCTGATGACCGGAGCAACCCGGAGCAGGGCACCAGCAACCAGATCATCACGCGAGACCTGACGGCCTGGTGGATGGTCACGAACGATCTAACGGCAACCGCATCGTTCCTGGAGCAAGACTTCGGGCTTCGGGGAGTGGGACTTGCGACACCCTATCTGAGCGACTCACGGAGCTGGACTCTCGGCGCCACATGGCAGGCAGCCGAGAGCACGTCGCTCGACGCGAGCTTTACGCGAGCGGACTCCTTCGGCGGTCTGGAACTGCGCGAGGACACCTGGTCCGTCTCGCTAGACCATGCGTGGGGGGACCATCGGGTGCGGTTGGGCTGGGTGCTGGACGATCTCGACGATTTCAATGGGACGCTTCTCGGCTACGATGCCGATCTGCTTTATGCTGAGTTCAGCACGCAGTTGCCGTGAAGGGCGCCGTAGGGGACACGCTATCGATCGGGCACGTGGCAGTGTTTGACGATTGACGGGACTTGCCCATCAGCGCGTGAGGAGGCCAGTGATGCACCGGCAACTTGCCACCGCGGGCTTCGTATCCCTGCTGCTGTTCGCAGTCGTACTGCTGGCAGGCTGCGGAGGCCATTCAGCACAGGCCCCGCCGGCCCCCGGCGCCGGCACGGCGGCCTTCGTGGGGGCCGACGTCTGTCAGGCCTGTCACCGCAGCCAGCACGCGGCGTGGAGCGGGACCGCGCACGCCGACGCCCTCGCCGCACTGCAGGCGGCTGGACAGGACCAGAACTCTGTCTGCCTCGCCTGCCATACCGTGGGCTACGGCGAGCCGATCGGCTATACCGGTCAGAGCGAGACACCGCACCTCGCCAACGTACAGTGCGAGAACTGCCACGGCGGAGGCGGCAGGCACGTCTCGAATCCGTCACAGAACCCACTGCTCTCGCCGCTGGAAGCCGATCTGTGCGGGGGCTGCCACCAGGGCTTCCACCACCCGACCTTCGAACAGTGGTCCACCTCACGCCACGCCGCAGCCCTGGAGACGATCGCGAACCACCCGTACGGCCGTGATTCGTGTCTGCTCTGTCACTCGGCGGAGGCGATCCTGACCACGGGCCAGAACGTTGTGTTGGCTCAGCTCACGACGGTTGTGGCGAGGAACCCGATCACTTGCGTGGCATGTCACGATCCGCACGGCTCCCCCAATGAAGCTCAGCTCCGCGAGCCCAAGGCCAGCATCTGCCTGGCGTGCCACACAACGGGCGGCACGCTGCCCGGCAACGAGCCGCACCATCCGCAGCGGGAGATGCTGCTGGGGATCGGTGGTTTCGAGGCGACCGGCGATGAGGCAATCGGGCCGAACTCCGGTCACACGACGGTGGCGCTCTCACGCTGCGTGACCTGCCATGTGTTCCCGGAACATCCACCCGATCCGAGCCGCACGAACCCCGTCAATACGGGCCACAGCTTCGAGCCGAACGTGCCGAACGCTTGCCGCCAGTGCCACCCGGGCAACTCCGCCGTGAGGGAGCTGCAGGAGGCAGAGCACGAGGTCGAGGCTCTCTTGGCCGGAATCGCGCCCTTCTTCGATCCCTCAGATCCTCGCTTTATCGACCCCTCCACACTCTCAAGCGGCGACCTGGATCGGTACGAGGTGGCGAAGTTCAACTTCGAGTTCGTGGAGGCCGACGCCAGCCACGGCGTCCACAATCTGGACTACGCCCGCCGATTGCTCCACGTCTCGCAGAGCGTCCTGACCTCGCTCTAGCCCGGGCTGTTCACAACGAACGTCGCGGGCAACGCGCTCTCTTGAGGAAGAGCCGGTCTCCTGCGCCGTCCCGGCCGACAGCTCTGATTTGGTGTTGCCGGTTGCCATGGTGCACATGGTCGTCGGCCGGATCGCCAGCGTCATCCGGGATTCGAGGGCCGGTGTCTCCGCCGCTACCCCGAAGGGCGGCCTTCTGGCAGGGAGAAGCCTCGCCTTCTTGCCGTTGACGGTCACGGCGCTCCCTTGGCCCTCCGGCACGAGCGGGTAGTCCCCGAAGCGTTCCTCCAGTGCGAGGATCACCGTCTCGACCATGCACGCATGTGCTCGACCGACCGATCCCGTGGCCCCGAGAATAGCCGTCCGAGCCTCGGTGGGCTCGATCCCCGTCCTCCGTGCGGCGTCCACGGTGGCCTCGGCCGCTGCGGGTGCGAGACGGCCGCGCCGCGGCGAGCTTCCATTGGACCGGGGTCTTCGGGGGGATAATTCCTGAGCCGGTCAGAATGCAGTCGCAGGCTAGGTGAGGGTTACGGCGGGACGGGCGTGGTCGCCGGAGGCTTCGGGGGCAGCCTTGGGGGCCTCGGCAATATCCTGTAGCGAGGTGGGTTCCGCCATGGTTGCCCTCTCGATCAGCTCACGCCAGCGGCGGCAACAGGCTGGAGTACATAGCTGATGACGTCCGCAGCCGAGTAGGACGGCCGACGCTCGGCCAGAAACCGGGCCAGTCGGCGGAGGCGGTCGCCCGCTGTCACCAGGAGCAGCTCCATGTGCCCTGTGGCCCGCGCCTGGGCGAGGCCCGCTGTTGCCATGAGCGCGTTGCAGAGGCACTTCCGGCCGACCGTGTCCTCTGGCTGCCCGCCCTTTCGCACGTAACTCGCCACCGGCTCGGCCGGACATCGGTACCCGATCTCGCCGTCGGCTTTCTTGTACAGGGCGGTCAGATATCCCAGGTCACAGATCCGCCGCCGGCGTTCGTACGTCTCCGCGTCAGACAGCGAGCCAGGCTTCTGAACCACCTTGAACGGGAAGCCCGCCGGCGACACCCGTGGATCCGTGAACACATCGATCGTGCCGCCCAACACGTCGCGAATCAGTGCCTCGCGGGTGTCGTCGGGCAAACCGGACTCCTCGCACAGCAGGAAGCTGGTGCCGATCTGGACGCCGGTGGCGCCCGCATCGAGCGCCTCGCGGAGCTTCTCCGGGCGATCGTAAGCGCCGGCGAGCCAGAACGGCAGCCCGAGCCGCTCGATCTTCCGCAGGTCCACGGCATCTCGTGGACCGTAGAGCGGCTCGCCACGCTCGTTGAGCGTCACCTCGCCACGAGGCGGCGCGTTGTGCCCGCCAGCCGTGGGTCCCTCGACGACGAAGCCGTTGACCTGCCCATTGGTCTTGCGCGCCAGCGATGTGGCGAGGGTCGAGGAGGAGACAATCGCCAGGAAGCTGGGCCGGCGTAGTTCAGGCAGGTCGGGGCCAAACACCCGGCGAGGCTCAAACGACGTGCGGAAGTTGTCATCAGCATCGGCGCCCATCACGTCGAGCCGCAGGGAAGCCGGCTGCTGGTTCGCAAAGCAGTCCAGCACTTGTGGGATCTCGCGCGGAATCCCCGCGCCCATGCACACGTAGTCGACACCGGCGAGCATCGCACCGTAGATCGACGAGAGGTTCGGCAGCTTGATCTTCTCCAGCAAGTTGATCCCGACGGGTCCGCCGTGGCCTTCCTTGGCCAAGTAGACCTCCACGAAGTTCGCCACCGCCGTCAACTGCAGCAACGGAACGGTCGGCTCGGCGGTAAAGACCGGCGCCAGGCGATAGGGCTCATGCTCCGGCTTGCCCCCGAGCACGAAGTACTCGTCCAGCACGCGCTCAGCGACGCCCGGCAGCGGGAAGTGCGCCAGGGCTCGCCGAATGTGCCCCCCGGGATCGCCCTTCTGCAGCCTACGGACGAGGCACGAGTCAAGGCCGGTCCCTGAGACCACTCCGAGTTGACCGGCACGGGCTACGGCCCGCGCCAGCTGCCAGCCAGAGATGCCGACTCCCATACCTCCCTGCACGACTATGGGGTGTGTCACACAGCTCTCCTTCCGTGTCGGCGACCATGCCTTCGCGGCCGTTCCACAACCTGGACCCCTACCGGGCCCCCGCGCCATTGAGGAACAGGTCCAGTGTACGTTCCGTTGCCGCGTCGACCTCGACGGTGGGTGCGCCCAATAGGGTGAGGTCGTGGAATACATTCATCATGCCTATCAGTGAGCAGGCAGGCAGTTCCAGGTTAGTGGCTCGCACCGCCCCCACTTCAGCCGCCTCGGCGAGCAGCCTGGCCAGGCGCGCCAGCAGCTTCGCACGGCCCGCCCCGCCGACGGCAAGCTCGCGACGGGCCGTCCGTGCCAGGCCGCGATCGGCATGACACAGCTCGATATACTCCCGAACGAACTGCCCGAGCCGTGACCGAAGCTCCGGCCCGGTTTTCTCGGTCCGGCCGAGTATCTCCTTGGGGACACGCACGCCCTGCTCGATCGGCGTACCGTAGATGTGGTCCTTGCTCTCGAAGTGGTGATAGAGCAAGGCTCAGTTCACCTTCGCCTTGGCCGCAATCGCCTCAATCGTCGAGCCTCTGAAGCCATGGCGGGCGAAGAAGTCCTCGGCAGCCTTGAGGATGTGCTGACGCGTGGACTTCTCGGTCGCGGCGGTTCCGCTCCGACTGATCGAGTGCCCTCCTTACTCTAGCAACGACTTGACTGGTCGTTTAGTTGACAATCTCCCGTCTACCGCGAGTTGCGGCGGCTGTCAGGACGCTGTCCATCCCAATACCCCGTGGGTCCCAATACGAGTCTACGCAACCGCGAAAGCCCCACATCCGGGGCTGGGTCGGGTTCCTGAGAGGGACAGGTCCCGGAAGGCGGGGAATCAGCATATCTATGAGCGTCTCACTCAGAAGGCGCTCAGCGAGGCGCCCCTCGCGCTGCAGATAGACGCGCAGTTCGCTAGCGCCTACAGCAACATGGGCTTCCTCCTACAGAAGGAGGGTGATCTGCAATCGGCCATCGATCACCTGAGGCAGTCAGTCGAATCGGACACGGACCTGGATCTGGCGCACTGCAACCTGGCAGGCGCGTCGATCGAGGTCGAGAGACACGACGAGGCGGCCGAACACGCCGAGGTCGCCAACCGTCTTCATCCGAAGCGGGTTACGTTCCTCGACCGCCCCGGCGTTCAGTCGCTGGCCGGCTCTGGCTTCAGGTCGCCGCTCTCCACCATCGCCGCCAGTGGGTTGTCCTCGATGTCGAGCGGGAAGTCCACGCGTCCCCGCCGCCGGCTCGACTCGTACGCCCCAAAGATGATCTCGGTGGCAATCAGCGCGTTCTTGGCGTCGAGTTGGCACATGCGCCCCGACAGCAGGCAGTCGATGACGTCGGCTATTGCGCGGTCGATGAAGCCGGGCCCGTGGATGCTCGCTCCGCCGGTGTCGGGCACCGTCCACCCAGCGCCCCCCGCGCACCGGTAGCGGATCGGTGGGCCGTTCAGCACGCCGACCTCGATCACGCCTTCGGTTCCCACCACCTTGTCGGAGCAGCCGACCGGGCTCGGATCGCCGGTGCCCGACATGACCAGGCCGAAGACGCCATTCTCATACTCGGTCAGCACCACCTGTTGGTTCTCGCAATGGGCGCCGAACACCAGGTTCTCGCTCCCGTAGTCGATCTGCGCCAGGACCCACTTCGCCGGTTTCTCCCCATTGAAGAAGCTGAACATGTCGATGAAGTGGGTACCCGAGTCATAGATGTTGCCGCAGTCGGACTCGAAGCGCACCAGCTCGCCGACCGCACCATCGTCCACCAGCTTCTTCGCTAGCACGAAGGGCTCGCCGTAGCGACGTTGGTGGTTGAAAGTCAACTGGACGCCGGCCTCCTCGGCCGCGGCGGCCATGCGCTTCGATCCGCCCCAGGTATCGGCCATCGGCTTCTCACAGTGGATTGCTTTCGCGCCGGCCTTGACCGTGTCCAGCACCATCTGCTCGTGCAGGTGCATCCAGGTGCAGATGCTGACGACATCCAGCTTCTCCGCCGCAAGCATCTCGTTGTAGTCGGTGTAGACCCCCTGTACGGCGTAGGTCTCGGCGAAAACGCGCGCATTCTCCTCGACGATATCCGCACAGGCCACCAGCTCGCACGTGTCCAGCGCCTGGAAGGCGTTGGCGTGCTGGTAGGCCATGGCGTATCCGAAGCGATCGCCGCGTTCCTTCTTCTTGCCGGTGCCGATGACTCCGACCCGCAGCGTGCTCAAGGTGGTACTCCTTTCTGCCGAAGCGTAGCCCAGTGGTGATTGGGGTAGTGTTCGTGGCTCGGCGCGCATTGTTCGACGTCGCGCTGACCTGGGCCTGCACAGGTGCACTACCACAAGCGGCGAAGGGGCACCGGAACGGGAGGGAAGCCCGGATGAAGCTGCTGAGCCTCGTTGGAAGCCCCCGCAAGGGACGGAACACGGACATCCTTGCCGACCGTGTCGGCCAGAGCTTCGCGGAAGGCGGAGGCCAGGTGGAGAAGCTCTATCTGCCCGACCTGGCGATCCATCCTTGCCGGGGATGTTACGCGTGCATGGAAGGCGAGGGCCTGGACAGCGTCTGCGTTCAACAGGACGATATGACCGGTCTCTACAGGAAGCTCCTCGATGTGGATGCGCTCCTGTGGGCGACGCCGGTCTACATGTGGTCGCCCACAGCGCAGATGAAGCTGTTCCTGGATCGCCTTTTCCCCTTGGGCGATTACCAGACCACCCGTTGGCGCTGCGCGTTGGCGGGCAAGCCCGTGGGCTTGGTCATCGTGTACGCCGATCCCGATCCGCTGAAGTCGGGCGTGTTCCACACCCATGCCATACTCGACATCGTCGCGAGGGCGTCAGGCGGAACCGTCGCCGGTGTGGTACATTCCGCGGTCAATGACAAGGACACGCTGACGGACGATCACCCACTGATGACACGCGCGGCGGAACTGGGGCGCGAGCTCGCGAAGGCGGCTGGGACGGTCTGACTACAGCTTCCGCCGCAACCAGACCGAAAGCGGCGCCGGGGCGTTCCGGTCGCAGACCTCCTCGTGGATGCCTGGCAGCGGCTGGCCCAGAACCGCCTCGACCCGGGCCCCTTGCTCGGCAACTACATCGGGATGCTCGGCTGCGACGTCCGCGTTCTCGAGGGGATCAGCGGCCAGGTCGAACAGCCTCTCATCGCGCGGCTCGCCTCCCGTCGAGACGCTGTAGTTCCACCGGTCATCTCGGACCGACGCCCTGCCGCGCGCCGTGCCCTCCGACCAGCCGGCCCAGCCGATGACGACGTGGTCCCGAAGGCTATCGACCTCGCCCCGCACCAGAGGCATGACCGACTCACCATCGGCCGGTGCCGCGATGCCCAGGCAGTCCAGTATCGTCGGCACGAGGTCGTGGCTCTGGACAAAAGCGCCTGAGCTGCCGGCTGGGATGCCTGGCCCGCGCATCAGCCACATAATCCGTGTGTCGTGAGCATAGAGCGGTGGCGTACCCTTGCCGAAGCCGCCGTGATCCAGGATCTGTGTTCCGTGGTCGCAGGTCACGATGACCAGCGTCTCGTCGCTCAGCTTCAGTTCATCGACCGTGTCAAGCAGGGATCCGACCCAGCGGTCAACGAAGCTCGCCTCGCCGAGGTACAGAGCCCGAGTGCGCTGCAGCTCCTCTTCAGACGGCTCCCCGTCCGCCCACGCTTCGCCCGGCATGATGAAGTCCTTGCCACAGTCGGGCGCATATTCGTCGGCATAGCGAGTCGGCGGATCCCACGGCTCGTGGGGGTCGAAGCTGTCCACCCACAGGAAGAAGGGCTGATTTGCGGCGTTGTCTTGCAGCCACTCGCAGGCGCTGTGGAAGACTCGGGCGCAGAGATAGTCGTCCTCGCTCTGGCGACCACGCATGTTGAGCAGATACTGCACGAGCGTTGAGTGCCGGGGCTGCAGCTCGGAACCCCGCGTGTGACGGCGCAGGGCCTCCTCGATTGAGCTGAGAGGGCCACAGCGCCAGTTGTCGCTCTCCTGGCCCCGGACGAACTCATACGTCGCGAAGCCGCGCGTGTAGTTCATCGTGGGCTTGAACATGTGGTAGGTGTCGGCAACCAGCCCCGTCAGATAGCCTCGCGCAAGCAGAATCTCTGCCAGCGTGTCCTGGTGCGGCGGGATCTTGTGCCACCCCGCGGCGTGGTGCCAGTGGCCCCGCCGGTCGAAGTTGTAGCGCCAGGGAAACGACCGCCGGCCCGTGAAGAAAGCCCGGCGCATCTGCAGCGTCGGCTGGCCTTCGCCGAAAGCCCGGTCAAACCGGAAGGACTGCGTGCGGAACTGATCCAGGTTCGGTGTCCTGGCCTCGCTGACGGGGCTGTCTGCCTCCAGAAGGTCAGCGCGGAAGGTGTCCAGGCAGATAGCGATGACGTTCACGGGGGGAGCCGCCTCCTTGGTTGATCGCAACCGTCGCGCACTCAGATGCCAAGGTCGCGTTTGGTGACCTCAAAAGCCTCCATGGCGAACTGGAGGTCCTCGTGGGTGTGAGCGGCGGAGACCTGAGCCCGGATGCGAGCTTTGCCGCGCGGGACGACCGGGTAGGAAAACCCGATGACGTACACGCCGCGCTCCAGCACGGCGTCCGCCATGCGCGTTGCGAGCGCTGCGTCGCCGAGCATGATCGGCACAATGGGGTGTTCGCCGGGAGTGATGTCAAAGCCCAGCTCGGCCATGCCCTCGCGGAAGAAGCGGGTGTTGTCGTGCAATCGGTCGCGGAGTTCGGTTGACTCAGAGAGCAGATCGATCGCCTTGACCGAGGCCGCGACGAGCGGCGGGGCGACTGTGTTGGAGAAGAGGTACGGCCGGGACCGTTGGCGGAGCAGGGCAATGATCTCGCGACGGCCGCTGGTATAGCCCCCACTGGCCCCGCCGAGGGCCTTCCCGAGCGTGCCGGTGATGAGGTCTACGCGATCCATGACGCCGCAGTGCTCGTGAGTGCCGCGGCCCTTCTCCCCCATGAAGCCGACGGCGTGGGAATCGTCGATCATGACCAGCGCATCGTGCTGCTCGGCCAGCTCGCAGATGCCCCTCAGGTTGGCGATGATCCCGTCCATCGAGAAGACGCCGTCGGTCGCAACAATCCGGAACCGCGCCTCCTGGGCCTCCTGGAGCTTCGCCTCCAGGTCAGCCATGTCGTTGTTCTGGTAGCGGAAACGCTGTGCCTTGCACAGACGGACGCCGTCGATGATGCTGGCATGGTTGAGCTCGTCCGACAGGATGGCGTCCTCCGGCCCGAGAAGCGTCTCGAAGAGCCCCGTGTTGGCATCGAAGCAGGATGAGTACAGGATGGTGTCTTCGGTGCCCAGGAACTCGCTGATCCTCCGCTCCAGCTCCTTGTGGATCTGCTGCGTCCCGCAGATGAACCGTACCGAAGCCATGCCGTAGCCCCATCGGTCCAGCGCCTCGCGAGCTGCCGCAATGACCTCCGGATGGCTCGCCAGCCCCAGGTAATTGTTGGCACACAGGTTCAGCACGGCCTCCCCGTCCGGTAAGGAGACGCGGGCGCCCTGTTGACTGGTGATCACGCGTTCGCCCTTGAACAGACCGCCCTCCCGGATTTCCTGCAGTTGGCCCTCCAGGTACTCTCTCATCGCGCCAAGCATGTCGCATCCCTCGCAGTCGATCTCAGGGCGATCCGCCGTCCGCCTCGGGGGCTGGCGGCTGCTGGTCCCAGTACAGAACGACCTTGCCCGACTGGCCGGACCTCATGACCTCGAATCCCTGCTCGTAGTCGGCGTAGTGCAGCCGGTGTGTTATGACCGGGCTGATGTCGAGGCCGCTCTGGACCATCACCGTCATCTTGTACCAGGTCTCGTACATCTCGCGCCCGTAGATGCCTTTGATGGTCAGCCCGTCGAAGATCACGGTCCGCCAGTCAATCGGGTTCTCGCCCTCGGGAATCCCGAGCATGGCGATCTTCCCACCGTGGCACATGTTGGCGAGCATGTCGCGGAACGCATCGGGGCTGCCAGACATCTCCAGGCCAACGTCGAACCCCTCCTTCATCCCCAACGTCCGTTGAGCCTCAGCGATACTCTCCGTCCGGACATCGAGGGCCAGCGTCGGGTGCATCTTCTGCGCGAGCTTGAGCCGGTACGGATTGACGTCGGTGATGACGACGTGGCGCGCGCCGGCATGCCGGACGACCGCAACGGCGATGATGCCGATCGGTCCGGCGCC
>CBFDAZ010000010.1:0-24020 GCA_965602825.1 uncultured bacterium | reverse complement strand
CAGGCCCAGTCCCCGCACGCCGACATCGTGGCTCGCGTCCCACGCTGACAGCCGCACCACAACGTAGGCACCGGGCTCCAGTCCGAGTGCGCGGACCCTCTCCGCATCGGGCGCGAAGTACGGCGGTCGCAGGTAGGCAATCTCGTGGTAGCCGTTGTACTTGATGTGCTTGGGCCCCAGGTCGCGGCTGAAGCAGGCCGGCGTGCAGACCGCCCGCGTGAACGGCAGCATCAGCCGCGTGATGGCTGTCGCGCTCTCCGTATCACCGAAGGCCAGGTGGGGCCGACCGGAGAGCGCCGCCACATGAGCCGGGTACGGCGAGCCGGTGCTCACGAAGACGTCCGGGCGGAACCGCCGCGCGATCGCGGCCAGGCGAGCCTCTTTGGCGGGCAGAGTCATGACCTTGGCGGTCAGCGAACCGCTCGTGCTCCCGTATACTTCGTGCTCGACTCCGGCGGCCTTCAGCAGCGGCAGAAGCTCCTCCCGCCTCACCACCGCCACGTGGACGACGTGCTGCCGGTCCCACAGCCTCGCCATGGCATGGCGGAAGAGGTGGAAGTGCGCCGGATGAGCGAGCGAGAACAGCGCCCTCATCGGGAGCGCCTCCACCACCGAGCCACCGTGCTCTGGAGAACGCGCGCCTTCGCGGCGAGGAAGGCCCTCGTCCGCGAATGCACCAGCGTGTACCTCTTTGAGTCCACTTCGGCTCCGCCGAACCGGCGTTTGAACTCCCGGACGCCGTACGGCTGTCCCGGCACGCCTGCGCCCCCGAAATCAAACAGCCGGGCTCCTCGCCCTTTCTCCGCCAGCAGCGCACTCCAGACGAGGAACTCGTTGGCGTAGAGCTGGTCCGCGTCGGGCGCGGCGCCAGCGTACCAATCGTAGACTTGGCCCCTGTAGGACAACATCACGCGAGCGGCGAGCATTCTGCCGTCGCGCCGAGCGCAGTACAGCCGCCCCACGTTGTGTGGGACCAAGTGGCGGTACACGTTGTCGATCAGCGCCCTCGCCGGCACCGGAATCCCCGCCTGCAGGTGGGTCGCCCGCAAAAGCTCGTGGATCTCGGGGAGAGCCCCCTTTTCCTGGGCAAGCTCCACCGTGACTCCGCGTCGGGAGGCACGTCTTATGCCTTTGCGGCGGGACGCGCTGAGCCGCGACAGGAGCTCGTCTTGGGGAAGGGTCAGGTCAACCAGGTAGTTCAGCCAGCCCTCCTCCCTCATGCCCAGGTTCTTCAGTTCATCCCCCAGAGGGCTATCGACGCGCATCGGGTAGAGACGGGAGTACACGACACGCCCGCGCACGTGCTGGAAGAGCGCCGTCAAGAGCCGGCCACGTATGAACGACGCGGGGGCAGCGTCGCAGTCTGCCGCGAGTGGCTCGCCTCGTATCGAGACGTGGGAAGCGTACGATTCGAGCGGCCCGGTCAACTGCGAGAACCTCGCCGCGACTAGGGTGCCCACGACACGATTTGACCCCCGGTCCACTGCTACGAAGCCCATCGGCTCAATGCCGGGAACGCTCTCGTACACCTTGAGCAACCAGGGGGTCTGGAATACGGTCGATGCAGGATGGGCGAGCGCGAACTCCGCCGCTGGTCCCTCAAGATCGCTCCCCGCGAATCCGATATGAAGCCTGTCGGACGCCATGTCGTGCTGCCGCGCGCAGCACCTGGACGCGGGGAGCGTCAAGAGGCCAGCGCCTTCCTGTAGGTGATGATGACCCAGACCGCGGCGCGGCGGAGCAGGGGAGTGCTCTCGGCGATCCGCTCCATTGCTCGCGTCCCTCGAACCAGGCCCTCCTGGAGCCGCCCGCTGGTGTACGTCCTTAAGGCTTCAGGGACCCACCCGCGATGCTCGATCCCAGTATCGCATGCGCCGGCGGCCGAGAGATGCCGTCGCCAGTCCGTCACCCACCAAGGATCGTAAGTCTGGTAGTGTCTCATCCGTCGCCCGCGGAGCAGCCCGGTCCGGTGTCTGAGCCAGTGGAGCGTGTACGACCACGGGTTCCCCTCTACGACAATCCCAACCCCCCCTGGCTTCAGCACCCTGACGGTCTCACGCAGGGCCCTAGTCGGCTGCTCGATGTGTCCGAATACCATCGCTGCAATGGCAGCGTCGAAACTGGCGTCCGCGAACGGAAGTGCCTCGGCCGATCCGACTACGTCAACCTGACCCGACCCGGCTATGTCCAGGTTGACGTAACCGAGCCCCATCTCACCTGCCAACGGTCCACCCTCGCTCGCTCCGCCGCCGATGTCAAGCACGCGGCCGCCAGCCGGCAGCCCCGCCTTCTGCAGGGGCTCACGGTAGACCCGTGCGAGGCGCCATTCGTCCCAGTTCACCGCTGCTGTTCCTTCGGTTGAGCGGGATACGACGGCTGTCTATCGCCAGGCGCCGTGACGCCGGAACTTCAGCCCCATGGAGACCAGGCGGCAACGAAGGGGCGCGTGCCTCATGACGAAACGCGGACACTCAACCAGGCAGCCCCCGAAGCGTCGCTTGAACTCTCTGGGGCCGTAGGGCTGGTGCGGGTTGCCGCCGCCGCCGAAGTCGAAACGTCGGAGCCCGATCCGGCAAGCGTCCTGCAGGGCTTGCCAGACAATCAGTTCGCTCGCCCCGGCCGCGTCCCCCTCGTCCGTTGATCCGGCGAACCAGTCGTACATCGTCTGTTCGGTCAGAAGTAGAACCCTCGCAGCCAAACCATCGCCGTTCCGCTCGGCCAGATAGAAGCGCACCTGGTCGCCGAGGATCCTCGAAGCTGCCTGGAACAGCGATACGCCGAACAGGGGCAAGCGGACCCGCTGATAGGTCAGCTCGAAGAGGTCATGACACCTCGTGATATCGGCCGGTGACGTGACCCGCCTCACGCGGATGCCACGTCGCTCCGCTCGCCCGATGCCCTTGCGGCGTCCGCTGCTCATGCCACGCCAGATGGCCTCAGGCCCCCGGGACAAGTCAATGATGAAGTTGCAGTGCGGTTCGGGTTCGGCCAGGCCGTCGAGGGCTTCCGGTATCCCGGTGCCCTGGTGAGCATTACGGAACTGAGTGTAGACGGCGAGACCGCCGACGAGATCCGCGTGTCGCGCGACCAAGGCGCGGGCGGCGCGCAGCCCCAGTTCGCTGCCTGGCTCATACACGGGACCGCCCTGACAGATACACCGAGTGAACAGGGCGCGGTTCAGCCACCCCGAGGGCTCGATGGTGACCCAGGCCAGGCACGCCACGGCCTCACCCGAGCCCTTCTCGATTGCGGCCAGGGCTCCGGGTCTCATCCCGGCCGCCTCGCGGAAGACCCTGAACATCTCCGGTGACTGGAAGATCAAGGCATCAGGTCGGCGCCGCAGAGCTTCCCGCCAGGGCTGCTCCGGCGGCTCCTCGACGATCTCGAGTCCCACCGGCTAACCTCGTAATCGGCTGAAGAAGTCACTCAGACAGAGGGCATCAATGTCGCCGGTCACGCAGAAGGCAGCCTGGCATCCGTTGGGCCAACGTGTCAGCTTGACCAGCGGCCCGGAGGCGTGTTGCCTGATGGTCGCCAGTAGATCCGCTCGTGACATCGCTGCTCGCCCCGGCGGCAGGTCCAGGTAGCAGTTCCACGGCTCAGGTTGCGCAGAGCGCTCGCAGTGGAAGCCCTCTGTTCTCAGCCGGCGCTCGGATTCAGTAGTCGTGCGAAGGGACAAGCCGATGGCGGGACGCGCCCCGCCGTCGAGCCACAGTTCGTCCGTCGGTTGTGGTCTCGCCTCGGGGCCGCATGCGTCCGGGCCTTCGCCCGGGGAGAACTCCAGACATGTTCCCAGGCCGCGCGCCGTTCGGGCAACCCACCGCCCGTTGTCCGGCTTCAGTTCGATCCCGGCCCTCTCCCTGTCCCGCCACCACGCAGCCACCTCCTCCAGTGTCGCCAGCCATAGCCGCGGAGCCAACCCCCGGGCCATGTCCATCAGGCTTTCCGCAGCTTCGCGGAGTAAGGCATAGCGCTCCGGATGGAGCTGCAGCACGTAGATCGCTCCCCGGTCAAAAGCCGTCTCCAGGTTCCTCCGCCATTGTCGGGCCACCGCGTCGGCCGTCATGCCGAGGCGCTCGACACAGATCTCGTCATCCGGAAGGCTGACCGGGATGCGGACCACCGGCCCATCGGGGGGCAACGGCGGCTCGCCGTCCACGGTTGGAGCGCCGTAGAAGTCAAGGACCGCTTGGGCCGAAGGATGACCTGCATGCTCCTCCGCGATCGGCCAGAGCACGCCGTTGCTGCTGTCAAAGGCCAGGCCCTGCTCGGCGACCACTTCGCGCAGGTCGCCGTTCGTCCTGAGATACGGCGCCCGGAACCCGGTTACCTTAATCCCGCATCTCGCCAGGGCCTCAAGGGCTGTGCTGATTTCGTCGGCCTGATGGCTCTTCGGGAGGAGCGTGTAGTCTACATGACGCAGCCCGTGTGAGGCGAAGACGGCGCCGGTGTCCTGGAGCCGGGCCAGGGGCGCGTCGCCGATGCTGCGCGACGCCACGATGGGGAAGGTTGGTCGCATGCCGAAGGCCAGTGCGGTGCTTGTGAAGTCCGACACTTGCTGCAGCATGCGCCCCGGCGTGACGCCGTGCCGACGCGCTATCGCCACCGCTCTGCGGATCGCGCCCCGGAAACCACGCGTACCAACACTTCCTGGCCAGCGCATCGGTCTCTCCCCGACCTCGTCTCCCTGACGTGCTACCCGAGTGACGGCGGAATGAGCGCCCCGGGTACCCGCTATTCCCCCGTCGCTGGCGGACGGCCTTCCTGTTCGCCTGGCTGGCTCTCGTAGTAGTCTGAGTAGTAGTAATGGTAGTAGTACTGGGCCTTGCGGGTCACCCAGTTCGCCGCCATGCCCAGAACCCGCCCGCCGGCTCGGCCAACCATCTCTATGGCCCTGCTCGCCGCTTCGCGGTTGGTGTGGCCCATCCGGATCAGTAGCACCGTGCCGTCAGTCTGGCGACTGAGGATCTGGGCATCGGGCACCAAAAGAAGCGGAGGCGTGTCCAGAATCACGACGTCCGCTCGGTTCCTCAACTCCGCCAGCAGACGGTTCATGGCCTCCGATGAGAGCAGTTCAACCGGGTTGGGAGGGATCGTCCCCGAGGTGAGTGCGCTCAGGTTCTCGACTCGGGTCGCGCGCAGGGCGCTGTCGACGGACGTCCTTCCCGTCAAGACGTTGGTCAGGCCCTCCGTACCATCTACCCCCACAGCCTCGTGCAGGGCCGGCCGCCGCAGGTCGGCGTCAACGACGATGACCGAGTTCCCGGCCTTGGCGGCCGCCAAACCCAGGTTGGCCGCCAATGTCGTCTTCCCCTCAGCGACCCCCGGACTGCTCACGAGAAGCGTCTTCACCTCGCCATCGACCCCGCAGAACTGGATGTTGGCCCATATCGCGTCGGCCGCCTGCGACACGGGCGAGGTCGAACTCCCAACGGCCATTGGGACAAGTGCAGCCGTCTCGGTATCTACCTGCGGCAAGCCCCCCAACAAGGGCAGCCGCGTGTCTTCCTCAATCGACTCGAGGGTGCGGAACTTGTCATCCAGGTACTCTGCCATGAGGGCGGCCAACAGCCCCAGCAGTACCCCCAGGCCAACCGAAACCAGAAGGTTGCGGCGTGGGTTCGGCCTGATGGGGTCTCTGGGGACCGGGACTTCCTCACTGATCACGTCGGCACTCGGCAGTTTGGAGGCCTCGGCGATCTTCAGATCCTCAAGGGTGGACAGCAGTGTCCGGTAGGTCTCCTCACGGACCTGCACTTCGCGCTGTAGTCTGGCGAACTCTACTTCGAGGGTCGGCATCAGCTCCAGTTGCGCCTGCTCCCGGCCCAGAGCGCTCGCCGCCGCTTCCTCTCTCGCCTCCGCCGCCTCGACTTGTGCGGCAGTCGTCGCCAGTTCCTGGCTGAGTCCCTGGTGGACGGGATTGGTCTGGCGGACCTCGGCTGTGAGCGTCTTGTCAGCTTCTTCCCCGATCCGCGCCTCCAACGCCTCGATCTGTCGTTCCAATTGCGTGACCCGGCGACTCGTCGGAGCGTACTTCGCAAGCAGCTCCACCTTCGTCTTCTCCAGGTTCACCAGCTCTTGCTGTAGCTGCGTCAACGTGGGGTTGGTCTCGGTTGTCTCGGTTACCGTCTCCGGCGGCTCTTGCGTCAGCTTGTCCGACAGAACGCTCTCTTGAGCCGAGAGCGCGGCAACGTCCGCCCTGGCCCTTCGCCGCTCGGCAGCCAGTATCTCAATGGACTTGGCCAGTTGCGAGGTGGCTTCCTCAGCGGCGGCAATGCCGTGGGCGCGTTTGAACTCCTCCAGGTGATCCTCGGCGTCCCTCAGTTGTTGGTCGACGACCCCAAGCCTGTCCTCAACGAAGGACTTCGCCCGCGCAGCCTCGTCCTTGTTCCGCTCCAGCGTGTAGTTCGTGTAGGCTTCAGCGAGAGCCTGGACGTAATCCCGGGCCGCTCTCGGGTCGGCTGAGGTACCACTGATCTCCGCGATGTTCGTGCCCTTGGGGACCCGGATCTCCACCGTCTCGAGGAGCTCGGGGGTCAGCTCGTCCTCAAGATACTCGATTGCCTTGGCCGCCAGGCCGGGGGACCGCATGATCTGGATCTCGGTCGCCAGGCTGAGGGGCGCTTCGGCTCGGGCCAGAGCCGCTGCCTCCTCGAGCGGACTTGACCGGCCGAACTGGCGCTCTCGGATCAGAACGCTGATGTTGGCTTCGTAGATGGGAGTCTGGAACCGCGTCCACGCGAGTCCGGTGCACACGATGAGGACGAAGCTGACCAGCATGATCCCCTTGCGCCGATCGAGCATGCGCAGGTACTCGCGGAGTTCGGATCCGCGCGCCTGGTCTACCTCAGCCGTGGAGCGGCGTTGTCGGTGGGGACTCTCTTCCATCAGGTGGTGCCCCAGGTTCGCCTGCGGTGTAGGTCCAGTGACCGGTCGCTATTGCGGTCGGCGCAAGGCGACCGCTTCGTCAAGTGCCGGCTGATGCGTGTGCGCTGATCCTGGCCGGCATCTCGCCACAGTGACGACCTTTCTCCCGGCCGGTTGCGGGCACCTGCCGCCGAGATCGCCCTTCGCCGCGGTAGCCGCGATCAGGGGCGCGCCGGGGATGGCGGAAGAGGTGAGGCGGCCCGAGCAGCATGGCCTCCCGCACGTTTCAGATCCTGGACGTGTGTGCGCAGGTAGGCGGTATTCAAGCGATCCCTGTTGAGTACCTCGTCGAGCAGTGTCCCGCCCGTGTCGGCCTCACGGGCTGTCTGGCCCACCAAGTCGATATCCTCCGTCTCACCGGCCCCCACCAGGAATCCATGCTCGAAGTAGCCCGGTAGCCGCGAGCGCAGTGTGGCCGGCATGGCTGCTACGCCAGATCCCAGGGGCACGTCGATCCACAACCCGGCACGGGCCCCCAGTTCACTCCTGGCCAACTCGGCAGTGAGAATGGTGTCCCCCAGGTCCCGGCGGATGGTGCCGGCTACGCCCCAGTCGCCCGCCAGGTAGCGGCCAAAGCTCACCCCCAGCATGGCACCGTGCCGCGGCATGTTGTATCGATACCGCCCAACCATGGTTGTATCCCAGCCGGTGACGGACGGCCCGAACTGGTGCCTCATGGCGCCCCCGGATAGGCCGACCAGGTGGTGGCCGGAGGGCGGCAGGTACAGGGCCTCGGCGTAGAAGCCGTCCAGCCGCTGGGGGAACCGTCCCACCTGCCCGCGCGCCAGCAGCTCGTCGCCCAGCCAGAACGTGTGCGAAGCGGCCGCCAGTCCAAAGGGCCGCCCGGACTCCTGCAGTGGGCCGGCAACCGGGAAGTGACTCCGCACTTTCAGTTCCGTGCCGCGGCTGATGCTGGTTGCCAACTCAGGCTCCAGAGCCCAGCCGGTCGCCACATGTACGTCCTCCGTCCCGATCCGAGTCATGAGATCCGGCCGCAGCGTAAGGTCCACGCGTCCATGGCTGCGTGATGCCTCCCGCGTGCATGCAACCAGCTCCCCCACCAGCCGGGCGTGGCCGTTTGAGAGCTCGATGTGCCGTGCGAGGTCGGGGGCCCTCAGCCGGCCGGACATGAAGGCAACGTACCCGTCGGCATCAACGGTGCATGTCGCTATGGGCCGATTGAGTCGCTTGGTGACCGCCCGCAACTGCCCGACGCTCTCGGGAAGTTGCTCGGCCGAGAGCCTCAGAACGCGGCCCAGCACCTCTAGCTCGTTGTGGGAGTACCGCCGGTTCTCGTACTCCACCGTTGCGGCGTAGCCGGCCTCGTAGCGCTGCAGGCTGACCTTCACGTTCTCCAGGCCGAGGCCCACAATCGACCTCTGAAGCGCGGTCAGGACCGACTCCCAGTCCCGAGGATCCCCGGTCGGCCGCTCGATGTGGACATCCGGGGCCGGCTGGCGAGTCTGGGGCATTGTGGCCCAGTTATAGCCAAACTGCAGATCCCATCCGCCTTCACCCAAGGCGGCGGCCAGCCGCGTCCGGGCGGTCGGACTGATCCTCATCCCCCAGTTGAAGCGTCGCGTGTCGTACTCGCCGAGCAGTGTGATATGGGTTTCGGGTGCGAACTCGAGCCCCGCGTACGGGCCATTGAGTCCGCGTGATGCATAGCCCAGCGTGACCCGCAGACGGTCATCGAGGAAGTGCTTGGACGCCGCGCCGAAGACAACGTTCTGCTCTGAGCCCCCGACCAGCTCGTTGCGCCCCAGCTCGGCGGCGCCCAGCGCAACGGCGGGCCGAAGCCTGCCCTCCTTGAGCAACTGGGTCTTCCCGTGAGCGGTTATGTCATACCCGCCGAAGTACTCAGCCAGCGTATTGCCCAGCTCCACCTGGGGAAATGCGCCCAGGACGTACTGCTCCTGGTCGCGGTTGCCCGGCACGCTCTTATCGAGGTCTCCCGGAACATGGGTGACCGCGAAGGCACCCCTGCCCGGGGGCTGCACTTCGGCCGACGGCATCCGTATGATGCCTGTCGGCCCCAGAATGCTCGATCCCAGCGGTGGCCCTTTGCGCGGTGGCCCCGGCGTCTTGGGGCTCGGGCGCTCGGGAACGTACTTCGGTAACTCAGGGCGGGCCGGCGCCGGTGGCGGGGGAAGGGCGATACCGCCCGGCGCGAGACGGCATTGGTCGCCGATGCCGGGCGTCACGCCGGGCTGAATGCCGATAAGATCCGCCGAGTAGGGCTCCGATGAACGGATCTCTAGCACTGCAACGACCTGCCCGCCCGCCTCGATCACCAAGCGCGCGTCAGCCTTGGGAAGCTGTTCCCCTGCCGGACGCAGGTAGATGACCGGCCCTTCGACGGCGGTCACCGTGGCAACGATGGGCTCGCCTCCGGGCGAAGGGGGCTCGCGAGTGTCCGGTGGCCGGCCGTTGGCGGGGTCTGGGTCTGGAGCGGCGGCGTCACCGGCGGACGCTCCTCCCGCTTCCTCAGATGCATAGCACTCGTCGCCGATGACCACTGGCTCGGCGAGGGTTGCTGACTGACCACGCGCGCGTAAGGGTTCACCGTCACAGACAACCAGACCGGCGACCCGCCTGCCGTCACGAAGTACGGACAGCGCAGTCCCGGGCGCCAGCCGTCTATCACGATCCGTCGCGATCAGGTACGCGGTGTCACCGTCTACCGCCGTCACCGTCGCCACGAGCCGGGCGCGCGGCGGCGCATCAGCCGACGCCCCCAGAGGCAAGAGGAGCGCGAACAGGGCGATCCGAGCGCCAGCCAACGCCGCCCAGGCCCAATCGGGTTGACGGATCGACACGCTCTTCCCTCCGGGGTGGAGCCGCCAGGAACGGATCATGGGTTGGCCCAGGGCGCGTGACTCGTGCGGTTCTTCACCGCCTGAGCGCCGCCTCCCTCTCCCCGCTCCCCCGGGCCCGCGTTGGCGTCCTCGGAAGCGGCAGGGCTGCCGGATCGACGCGCCCCCGAAGTGAAGGTCCGGGTCCACGCGCGCCCGAACAAGCGGCTGCCAGACACCGTCAGTGGGGCAGCGACTGATGACGCTGCACGAGCACCGTGCATATCTCCTGAGACTGCTTCGCTCGTGGGTACACGGACAGGACCCGCCCCTGAAGCCCTTCGGGTCCGCGAGCCCGGAGCAGTGGGATCGGCTGGCCGCCGAGGCGCAGGCCCAGCAGGTGGCGCCGATCCTCCACAACGTCCTCCAGCAGGCCGGCGCTCCCGAGCCGGCGGTGGTGCGAGATCGCCTGCACCGGTGCTATCGGGAGAGCGCGATCAAGACGGGGGCCGCGTTCCTCCAGCTCGAGGAGTTCCTGGCTGCCATGTCCCGGGAGGGCATGCGGCTCCCGATCTTGCTGAAGGGCATGGCGCTCGGACCCCTGCTGTACTCCTCGATCGCGCTGAGGCCGGTGAGGGACATCGACCTGCTCGTTCGAGGCGAGGACCGTCAGGCTATCGGGGAGCTGGCGCGGACTCTGGGGTACACCCTCGAGCCGCTAACCGCACCGACGTCCTGGCACGCAGAGATCCTGAGAGCCGAGGCCACCGAGGAATCGTACCTCCCGGGCGACCGGGCTATTGGTCTGAAGCTCGACGTGCACACCGAACCCATACCTGGTGTGGAGATCGGCTCGCAACGCATCTGGGATGCGGCCGAGGAGACGACTCTGGGATCGATCCGCGCCCTGGTGCCGCGGCCCGAGCATCTGCTGCTTCTGCTCGTCTTGCACATCGTCTCCCATCGCGCCGGGTCCGGGCCGCCGCCGTGCTTGCTCTGGTGGCTCGATGTCGCACTATTCATCTCTCGGTGCCACGGGCAAATGGACTGGGATGAGTTCGTGCGTGCATCCGCGCCGGTGCCTGAGGCAGTGGCCGTGCTGGCAGCCGACTGCCTGGCAACGGCCGAAGCCGCCTTCGCGCTCGAGGAGATCCCGCAGGGCGTTGCAGAGGCCCTGTCGCGTGGTGCTGAACCCCGGAGCGACCTTGACATGCTCGAGAAGACGGGGGAGGTCGATCTCCGGAACGCACGCGTGGTGATGGCGCGCTCGCCACGACTGGCCTCGCTACTCGCCAGGCTGCGCTGGGTTGCCGGCTACGTCTTCCCGCGGGCCGGCTATGTCAGAGCGAAGTACGCCATAGACACGCGCAGCGAGCTGCTCTGCTGGTACGCGAGGCGGCCTGCAACCGGCCTCTTGGCGCTGGCCCGGAGTCTGCGCCGCCAGCGCCGATAGCCGGACTCCGACCCGCGCCCCGGGAGTGCCGCTTCTCAGAGCCGGTCGATCATCAGCGTAATAACGCCGAGAGCTGTCAGGGCATCGCGCCACTCGAACTTGCTGCCCCGAGTGGGCACGAAGACGATGTCGCCGTCCTCGAGTTCGACGTCGGCGCCGAACTGCGTGCCATCGGCGATCTTCCGGGGGTTGGGCAGCGCGACCTGATGAGCCACTCGGTCGGCCGCCTTGACCACAACGACATACCGCTTCTCTGCGTCCTTGGTAAGGCCGCCGGCCTGAGCGATGACATCCAGGAGGCGGCTGCTGTCCTCGAGGTCGTACATGCCGGGCGTTCGGACCATGCCCCAGACGGTTGCCCGTTCCGGCCGCCTGGCCGGCACGATCAGGGTGTCCCCATCGCCAAGCGCGAGGTTGTTGGCTGAGACGCCGCTAGCCAGCAGATCCCTCAGGTCCAGCATCACCGAGGGCGTTCCGGCCCGCAGCAGCTTCACGCGCGCCAGATCGGCCCGCTCGGTTGCGCCGCCGGCCGCCGCCAGAAGAGTGGCTACGTCGCAGCCGCCTTCCACCGGATACGTGCCCTGCTTCGTCACCTCGCCCAACACGGTCATCTGCGGCACTTCCCTGGTGCCCACGATGATCGCGTCGCCCCTGGCAAGCTCGAAACCCGTTCCGCCCCCTGCCTCCGACAGGACCCTCTTCTCGCCGTCGCGCACGAGGATGATGCTGTCCGGATCGGCATCGGGGGCCAGACCCCCGGCGGCGGCAATGGCCCGCTGCAGGTTGGCGTCGTCGGGCAAGTACACACTGCCGGGCTGGACGACAGCCCCAATCACCGCAATGGCGTTCTGTGCCGGAACGAAGATGCAGTCTCCCTCTGCCACTGGGATCGACTCCGGGTCGGCCCCTTCCGCGAGGCCCGGCCCCAAATCCACGACGCGACGCTGGCCGTTCGCCGCGATGATGACCGTCCGATTGGCGGCGGCCCTATCAGTCATCCCCCCGGCCTGAACGAGCATCTCGCGGACCGTTCCGGCTCCGATGATGGGATGGGCGCCCGGCTTGCTCACCTCACCCAGGACGTAAGCCGTCGGTAAGGGATGCTTCGCAACGATATTCACCGCAACGTGGGGCTCGCGGATCTCCCCCTTCAGCCTATCGGCGATATGCTCCGCCAGGCCTACTCGGTCCTGACCCGCGACGGCGATCTCCCCGATGAGAGGGTGGTAGATCTTCCCATCCTGTTGGACCTCGACATCGGGTATGCTCAGCGCGTCGTCGTCGAGTACGAGAATCTGGATTCGATCCCCCGGCTCGATCGTCGGGGCTACAGGCTCCGAGACCTGCCCCACCAGCGCGGCTAGCGAGGCCGTTACCACCGTCGTTACAAGCCCCATAGCTATCCTCTTGGTGTCTGGGAGTTCTCAGTCGGCATGCCGCGGACGGAGTCTCTGGCTCGCGGGCCGGCGCCACCGGGACTTGGCCTCTACCTCGCCCCGATGCCCCACAGGATCACGAACGGGGTCTTGCAGGCGATTGCCAGGTCAAGCCACAGTGAGCGGCGACGGACGTACTCGATGTCATGATCGAGTATGTCGGGAAGCTCGATATCGCTCCGGCCGCGTATCTGGGCCAGCCCGGTAAGGCCGGGTGGCACACTGTGACGGATCCGCTTGGCCTCAGGATAGGCATCGGTCTCGCCGGGCACGAAGGGCCTGGGCCCGATGAGACTCATCTCCCCCCGCAACACGTTCCACAACTGGGGCAGCTCGTCGATGCTGAAGCGCCGCAGAAACTGCCCGAAGGGCGTGATCCGGGGGTCGTCGGCCACCTTGGCCGCGCCGTCTTTGCGCTTCTGTTCGTCAGGAATGTCGTGCCACCGCTGCTCGGCATCCCGGATCATCGTCCGGAACTTGGCCACTTTGAAGCTCTTCACTCCGCGGCCTATGCGCTCCTGCCAGAAGATGACCGGGCCGGCATCATAGAGCTTGATCCTGATGGCTGCCGCCAGCAAGAGAGGGCTCAGCAGCACCACCAAAGCCAGCGCGCCGATGATGTCGAGCACTCGCTTGATTGCCGGGTAAAGCCCGGCAGGGCGATCCACCGGAGAGCCGGCTGCGTGCTCCTCGTCGGGTACGGCCTGGTCCGCCCTCCCTGGCTCGTCGCGGCCCGCAAATCCCTGGGCCATCACAAGTCAGGCTCCCGTAGCATCGGCAGGTCGTCCTCTTCCCCGGCGGGAGGGGCTGTGGGCTCCACCCAGCCCTGCACCGCGCGCCGCACAGGCGTTGTTGCGAAGGCGGCGATCCGCACCAATGACTCCCCGCTGAAGGTCAGCTCCCGGTCACAGCGATGGCAGCGGCCAACAATCTTCGAAGCATCCTGCGCGACAACAGCGATCGGCCTGCCGCAATAGCACACGAAGCCGCTCAGACGGGCCGGATTGCCGAAGACCAGAGTATGCTCGGGAACATCGTACAGCACGACCGAGCCCGCGCCGACCATGGCATAGCGACCGATCACGGTCCCGCACAGGATCGTCGCGCCCGCGCCGATCGAGGCTCCCTTGCGCACGAGGGTCGGCACGGGTTCCCAGTCCGGGCTGTTGGCCCGTGGATAGCGGTCGTTCGTCAGATTCACGTGAGGCCCGATGAAGACCTCGTCTTCGAGAGTCACGCCGTTGTAGACCGACACACCGTTCTGGATGTGAACGTTATCGCCGATCCGGACGCCCTCCGCTACGTACACGTCCTTGCCGAGGACGCAGTTGCGCCCGATCACCGCGCCGGCCCTGATATGCGCGTAGTGCCACACCCGGGTGCCGGGCCCGAGATGAGCGCCCTCCTCCACGATCGCAGTCGAGTGGATCTCGACGGCCGTCTCTTCCCTGTCGTCGCCCAAGACACGCTCCCCGTCCCGCACCTGATCTCCCGATCCTCGACCGCAACCATGGGCCCAACTCGGCCCGCCCGCCGGCCTCGAAGCGAACTGGAAACCCCGACTCCCGAGCCCAACGTCAGACCGGGAACGACAAGCGGCGTTGGTGGACTTGCCTTGCGGGCCTCGGCCCCACTTCAGTTAGGGTGTGCGCCCATGTCACGCTGCAGTCAGCCGTCTCAACACGGAACGTACTTCGCCACCGGAATGCCCGCCCCCTGCGGCATCCGCCGGCGCTAATCCTCGACCACCCAGCTTCGCACTCCGTCATGGCAGATCTGGCAGGGCAGCGCTCTGCAGTCCGGCACCCGCTCCAGCGCCTGTCGGACACTCAGCTCCGAGCCCGGCTCGGTGAGGAAGATCACCGTGCCTCCGCCGCCGGCCCCATTGGCCTTCCCGGCCACCGCTCCCGCTTTCATCGCGATCTCGAAGACCTCCTCGATCTGGTCTGTTGCGATGTCCTGGTGCAGGTGCTTCTGCGCCGCCCAGTTCTTATTGATCGCCTCCGCGACCCCGCTCATGTCGCCGCGCAGCATCGCATCCTTCATAGCGTACGCCGACTGTCTCAGAGTGTCCATCGCTCCGACGGCCTCTGGCTCCCCCGACTCGTAGCGCTCGATGACCAGCCGGTGCACCGCGTCGCTGAGCCGGGACTGCCCCACGTACACCAAAACGAACCTCTCCTCGAGTTCCGCCAGGAAGGTGGGCGACACGGGCAGCCGCGAGAGGTCCACGTGCGGGTAGTCGATCTCCATAAAACAGACGCCCCCGAACGCAGACGCATACTGGTCCTGCACGCCGCACTCAAGACCCAACTCCTCCGTCTCCAGTTCGTGGGCGAGCCGAGCCACCGTGTGTGGCGCCAGCCCCTGACCCGAGAAGTGGCCCAGAGCCGCGATCAGCGACACCCCGACCGCCGCCGACGAGCCGACCCCCGACCCCGGCGGGGCGTCGGACCAGATCGCTGTCTCAAAGCCTCTCCCCATCTTCATCCGCTTGACCCCGGCCTTCAGGAGATCGAGGGCGCCGCCGTACTCGATCCTTCCGACGTCCGCAATGTCCACATCGACATCGAGGTCCAGGGCGCGCAGGACGGCGGACCGGTCCCCGGTGGTGCCAGCTTCGGTCTCTGAGCCGTCAGCCGGTTCGCCTGTCAGGTGGTCTCGCACCAGGCAGTGGCTGAAGAGAGAGATCGAAATGTTGAGAACCGCGCCATGCTTGGCAAAGTGGGTGTCGGTCCACCCACCGATGTCGCAGATGCGGACCGGACTGCGGCTTCGGACAATCATGGCCTTGACTCCTTCAGTCGGCTGGCACGGACCCGGGTGTCGGCCCCGGACGCCGGCGGCGTGGCGACCGCAGGCCACACGCGGCGCGCTCATCGCCCACCAGTGCTCTCGTGTTCCAACAGCAAGGGCAGTTGACCTCTCTTGCGCCGGCGATGGCCTGGCCGAGGCAGCTCGGCAAACCGGTCCGGGAATGCGAAGCCCATCCACAGACAGCCGCCCCTCGAAGGTCTCACAGCGGGCAGGTGGAACCGTGAACCGCTGCCGGGGGAGCAATCCGGGACAGCGGAGCGTTCTGTACAGTAGCCCGGAAAACTGCTGGAGGTGTGCACAGATGAGTTCGATCAACCGACGGGACTTCATTGGCGCAGCCGCCGCCGCAGGCGCGGGCGCCGTCCTCGCCGGACGGTCTCGCCGAGCTGTGGCCCAGGGCGAAGATGGCAAGGCCCGCATCATACGCTGCAAGCGGGACAATGCCATCGACGATAGCGACACCCTCAACCAGGCCGTCGTGAAACAGATGGTCGATGAGACCGTGGCGAAGCTGGTGGGGGTTGACACGGCCGAGGCGGCGTGGAAAGAGCTCTTTGGCCCCGACGACGTGGTCACGGTGAAGGTCAACTGCCTGTTCGGCAAGGGCGCCTGCACGCATCCCGGCGTGGCGGATGCCGTCGTCGCCGGCCTGCTGACGGCCGGTGTGCCGGCCGACAACATCACCGTGTGGGATCGCTCGCGCGGCGATCTTGAGAAGTGCGGTTACACGATCGAGGAGGGTCCCGGCGTCAAGGTCATGGCATCGAACTGGGAGCCGAACGTCACCCAGCACGGAAGCATCAACGGGAAGCTCGCCGACATTCTTGTGCGCCCGGAGAACACGGCGCTGGTGAATGTGCCGGTACTGAAGACTCACAGCACGCCCGGCATTACGCTGGCGATGAAGAACCACTACGGCTCATTCCACAACCCAAACGAGGCCCACGCCAACGGCTGCGATCCGTATCTGGCGGACATCAACGACATCCCCGCCATCCGCGAGAAGACGCGGCTCATCGTGGTGGATGGACTCCGGCCGGTCGGCGAGGGCGGCCCGAAAGCCGTCCCACAGCACACGTGGAACTACGGCGCGATCATGGCGGCGCAGGACCCGGTGGCGTGTGACACGGTGGGCGTCCGGATCCTCGACGAGTGGCGCGCGACGAAGGGCATGGGCTCCATCGCCCCCAAAGCGCACTTCCTGCAGACCGCCGCCGACAAGGGCCTGGGGACGAACGACCCGGCGAAGATCGAATTGGTCGATATCTAGCCCGCATCATTCAGGACGCACTGCGGGGCGAGCGCCCAACAGGATCGCGGAGGCCGTTACCGACCTGCATCCGTGGTCTTGAGGTCGGGCCATCAGCAGCACAGTGTGGTTTGCGGCAAGCACCGACTCCGGAACAGAGTTCTCTGCCGGAAGGGCGCGGGAAACCGGCTCTTTCTCAGAAGAGCGGGTTGCCCGCGACGTTCGTCGTGAAGAAGCCGGGCTAGGGGCGCCAGCATGGCGCCCGCCATCGTCTTGGCTAGCGGTCCGCCGCTCGGGCCAGCGCCTTCCCCGCCGCGATCCGGGCCTCAATGACAGCCTCCGGGTTTGGCATGATACTCGTCGAGTACCGCCCGCCCGGATTCGGCATCTCAACGAGCTCCTTCACTCGCTCGAGTGCCTTGCGGGCCGCGTCGTCGTTCTCGGCATGCTCCTGCAAGGCGATGAAGAGCTCGTAGTCCTCGATGCCCTCCCGCGCTGCGGCGAGGCGGATCGAGGGCAGCGGCTCCTTCCGCCCGAGTCTTTCCCCGGGATAGGTTAGATAGCCATCCCCATTGGGATAGCGGACCCAGTAGTACTCCTCTCCCTCGTGGCTCTGGCGGATGTAGCTGTGCCAGCCGTAGTCCCACGGGTCGTACGTCCACCACGACACGCCCCAGAACTCGTATGCCTCAACGCCGTACTTCAGGCAGAACCACGGCAGCAGGCGCTCGATGGCGAGGTACGGTGTGTCCAGGCACATCTGGCCGTCGGTGGTGAACCAGAAACGGTCCCCGGCCGCCCGGCGCTGCTCGACTTCCTCGATGGGGAAGCTGCCATGCGGGCCGATGCCCCAGAGATTCAGGTGGTCATCGAGCCGCGGCAGGTGCGTCCAGGTGCTCGAGTAGACAAGCACATCCGGCACCGCTTCCCTCGCCGCATCGCAGACCCGGGCGAGGTCGGTGTGGACCCTCTCGCTGTTCCGGTCCGGCTCGTCGGAGACGTAGTAGACGAAGTGGTCGCGCCAACCGCGCTCGCCTACGTGATCGAAGAACCGGCGGAGGCCGCCCTGGAATGCCCCGTTCCATTCGGGCGTGAACGGCTCGAAGCCGAAGTATGCCTTCGGCGAGTACGCCCAGCCGAAGCTATAGAAGAACCAGGGAGTGTAGGCGACGTTGCAGTTGAGCTCATCGAAGAGCATCTCACAGGCGCGGTCGAACTCCGCGAAGTCAATGGCAAGCTGTCCCCCTTCCTGCTTGAAGGTCGGCGTGGGATGGATGAGTCCCGGCGAGACATTGTACTCGGCCAGCAGCCGATACCAGGCCTCGATCATCGTCCACTGGTCATCGCCGGCGAAGATGTTCCAGCCTCGCCCATTGCGGAGATCGTAGATCGCCTTGCACGCCTTGCGTTCCGGCAGGACGTGGGGCCAGACAGTCAGACGTACGGGTACGGTGTGGGTGTCGCCAGCGAACTCGAGCTCGACCTGTCCGGAATACTCACCCGGCGGCGCGTCACCCGGCACGTGAATGTCAAACCACAGCGCCTGCGTGCGGCCGGCCTCAAACTTGACACTTCCGTCGTCCAGCGGGATGAGCGGATCGGGCCACTCGCCGGTCCAGCCGTCGTTGCCGGGAGAGGTGGGTTTCATGCGGAAGTAGTACGGCTGGTCGCTCCGAGCGTAGCCGACGGGGAAGTCGATCGGTACATACCCGACCCGGTAGGCTGCCGGCGGGTCAAGCCGCGCACCGTTCGGCCCGCTGAGAGCGCTCGCCCGGACGGTCGCCTCTCCCCGGCGCCCGGCCTGCAACGCGAGCTTGAAGGGCTCGTACTCGTTGCGGCAAGCGTATAGCTCCACCGGCGCGCGGCCCGCGGTCGGCCAGTCATCGGGGAAGACTTTGACCATCGGGTTGACGCTCCACACGGCCAACTCCTCCGCCGCACCTTCGCCCTCAATGCCCTCCACTGCGCCGGTCTGAGCCTCAAACAGCAGCACGCCATCGTGCCACAATGTGCCCGTGCCGTTCATCGTCAAATGGATGTCGATGAAGGCGCCGTCCGGTGGTGTGGTCACCGAGATCGAGGTGAAGGTCCAGTCGGCAGTGTCTGATGTCTCGGGGGAGGTCCCGAAGAATGGGCCGTGCGCCGACAGGCTCCCATCGGCCTTGAGATGGTGGCCGTGGATGCGCGCCCCGCCGGAGAGGTTCTCCCCTCTGATATGGCCGGCGAGGAGGTACCGCGTGTTGGGCCGGACGGGCACTCTCTGCCGCGATCCTACCCATCCCACGTCCAGGTTCTCCGGCGGCACTGACAGCTCAAGACACCAGTCGCCGCTGACGCCTCCCTCGACCCGCCGGACGGTGAATCGCCTCGGCCCTTCGCGACCCTCCTCACCACTCGGCCAGGCGGCGGCCGTCTGACCCTCGGCTGCCTCCATGTCACCGTTCTGGGCGAGGCTGAGCCCACTGTCGGCCCAGTCGGCGAGGCTAAGGGTCTCGCTGGCGCCGGACGGCTTCTCGGCAGGCGACCAGTGGACCGTGAGCTCCTTCTCGCTGCGCGCAGGAACGTCGGTCACTGTCAGCAGCCTCGCGTCGGCCCACGTGCACGGACGCGGCTTGCCGGGGGCGCCCGGGTCGATGATCTGCACCGCCAGATCGTAGCGCCACCCGGCGTGCTTCGCCAGGATCGTGCGTGGGCGGTGCATGTTGACCGAGACCAGCACGGCCTCCCGCGCCTCGCTGCTGAAGTTGCGCACCACGACCGGCGTCTTCCAGCGCCACTCCCTCCCCGTCGGCTGGTCCTCAGGTGCCGTCACCCGCCGTAACTCGAGCGTCTCCTGCTCCCCAACGGACACCTGCAGCGCTGCGCCGCCCGTCGTCTCAAAGGCCGCGTCATCGTACCAGGCTGTACCGGTACCGCGGAGGATGGTTCCACAGGAGAAGAACTGCCCGCCCTCGGGGACGGTGAAATCGAGAGTCACCTGCCGCCAGTCGAAGGTCCCGTCCCACCCCTCGGAGATGTTGACCATCTGGGGCTCGACGCCGTCCACATGGATGTACCAGCCGGCGCTCCCGACCACATCCTCGCCGCGGACCCAGGCCGTGAAGCGGTGGTTCGTTCCGGGAGTCACTGGGATGCGGGTCTGCATGTACTTGACCCAGGTGGGTTCGGCGCCGGTCTCTACCTCACACCGACCACACCGGTCACCCGTCCGTGCACCGCCCTCTTGCCAGGCCACCCGGTGCGTGGCGTCGGTCTCCCAGGGCTCCCATCCGCCGGGGCCGCCGTCGCCCTGCTCAAAGCCCCCGTTGACGAACTGGCCACCGATGTAGTCCGGCGGCGCCCAGGCCTCCCGGTTGCCCGCATAGACGTAGAGGCTCGCCGTCTCGCCGGCGGGTACCTCCACGGGCAGCGTAATCACATCGCCCGTCTCGAGAGCGCCCTTGTGTTTGGCCGTGCCGTTGGCGCCGGTGATCTCATAGAGCAGCTCCTGCCCCAGAGCATCGGCGACCCGCACGCTCTCCGCGGGCAGCCCTGCGAGATCCGCCTGGCCCGCATCCTTCCCCACAACCACTTGCGCCGGCGCGCCCATGACATCCGCAGCGCCGGGGTTCGTTACGCTGACGCTCACCCTCGCCGGCCAGTACCCGCCCCCGGGATACGCCAGGTCCACGCTCCACGGCGTCTGGGCTGACGCGACGATCGCACCAAGCGAGAGTGCGGTGAGGCAAAGAGCACAGTGGTTCCTCATGGCTCCTACCCTCCAGGACTGATGTCCGCGGCTACGCACCTTCGGCCACGCCGTCAGAGTTCGGTCTCCTGTCGACTGCGACCTTGTGCAGGCGTGCCGATGGTTGGCGCCGAATAGCGCCCGGCGGACCGACCAGCCCTGCGCACCGAGGTAAGCATGGCCTTCCGCCAAGCCCTCGCTGCCCTGATGGACTTCCAGACGCCCGAGCTGCTTCCGCAGTTCGAGTGGGGCTACTGGCCAGCCACCCTCGAGCGCTGGCGGTCCGAGGGCCTGCCCGAGGGTGCGCACCCTTGGGAGCACCTCGGTATCACGTGGTACGAACACGCGCCGGTCAACATGGGCATCTTCCCGCTCTTCGAGGCGGAACTCCTTCACGACGAGGGCGAGACGCACGTGGTGCGGCAGGCAGACGGGGTGATCGTGCGGCGGCGCAAGGACGAGCTGTCGATGCCCCAATGGCTGGAGTTCCCGGTCAAGACGCGGCAGGATTTCGAGGCGCTGTTGCCGCGGCTCGACCCGAGCACCCCCGGTCGCTACCCGGACGACTGGCCGCAGCGGGTGGAGGCCTGGCGGGCCCGCGACCACTTCCTCACACCGGGCGCCTGCATGGTCAGCTTCTTCGGCTGGCCGCGGATGCTGATGGGCGTGGAGAACCTGCTCCTCGCCTACCACGATGATCCGGACCTCATCCGCGCCGTCTGCGACCATCACCTCGACTTCCTCCGCACGATCATGGCGCGAGAGTTGCGGGAGGTCGAGTTCGACTTCGCCTTCATCTGGGAGGACATGGCCTACAACGGCGGCCCGCTGATCGGTCCCGCCATGGTCCGTGAGTTCATGCTGCCCTACTACCGGGAGTTGTTCGACTTCCTGAGGTCCCACGGTATCAGGCTCATCGTGCTCGACAGCGACGGCGACATCAGCCTGCTGATCCCGCTGTTCATGCAAGCCGGCGTCGACGCCCTCTTGCCGTTCGAGGTGGCCGCCGGACTCGACGTCAGGCAGGTACGCGAGCAGTACCCCCGGCTCCGGATTCTGGGTGGGATTGACAAGCGAGCCCTGGCCCTGGGTCGCGAGGCCATCGATCGCGAGCTCGAGGCGAAACTGCCGGCGATGTTCGGCACGGGGGCATACCTGCCGACCGTCGATCACCACATCCCGCCGAACGTGTCACTCGCAGACTTCGAGTACTACCTGGAGCGCAGCCGCCAGTTGTACGCAGCATCCCGGAGCTGAACAGGCATCCGCGATCTCGGATCCTGCGCTCAACTCTGAGGAGCGCGAGCGGGGGTATGTTGACGAACAGGCCGGAGATAGCGGTTGCGGGTCGGCCTTTGTAGGCCGTTGTTGTTGTCTGGCGGTGCTGAGGGGTAGGAGCGGTTTCAACCGCGATGCCGTTGTCGTTGGTAAGTACCAGAATCGGGAAGGCACGCCACTATGGTCCTCCATCCACCCAGTCATCTACCCCTCGTCATCGTGCCGATGATGTGTGTCCTGCTGCTGCATTCGAGGGCCGCCGCTGGCGCTGAACCACAGCAGACTTCGCCCCTCGACGTCCGCCAGTTGGTCCGAGACCGGCACTTCCGGCGGGGCTTCGAGGTCTACAGCCCGCAGCCCGGCCAGAAGGTGGTCGAGGGGAAGCTGCAGTGGGAGGGCTGCCTCGGGGAGCCGGTGTGGGGCCTGGCTCAGTGGCACAGCAAGTACTCGTTGGCCGGGTCCGAGGGCGAGAAGCTCCCATCGGGGGCCGTCCGCTTCGCCAACGAGGCGAAGCAGGTGATGGTCGGTCCGCCAGGCACCGAGGAGGCCGATCTCTCTCTCGCGGTGGACACTCGGCCTGAATACGGAGAGCGCATGCGTCGCCAGGGCGAGGACTGGCCCCACCTGCTGGTGAGCCAGCAGTTCCAGCGCTGCCCGAGCCTCGCCGAGATGACGGAGCTGCGCTTCCGGGTCAGCGCCCGGCTGCTTCGCTCTCAGCGCGTCGAGGGCGAGGGCTACTCGCGCAACCTGCACGCCGCGCAGTACCAGACAACCATCACCGTCCAGAACCTGAACCGACAGTCGCCCGGCTACGGCGACTTCATCTGGTTCAACGTTTCGCACTACGATGACCGCTGGCCAATCCCGCGCGCCTTCGTCGCTCCGGACCAGGCCCACAAGAAGATGATCTACACCCCGCCCGGCGAGCAGCTCAGTGCCCGCAGCACCCACGACGGTGATTGGGTCACCTTCGACGTGGACCTGCTGCCGATCGTGAAGGACGCGCTGAAGGCGGCCTGGGAGCGGGGCTTCGTGGACGACTCCCGCGACCTCGGCGACTACCGCCTCGGCGGCCTGAGCATCGGCTGGGAGGTGCCGGGCACCTTCGGCGTCGCCCTGCAGATCAGGGATGTGAGTCTGAAGGCGAGAACGCACTGAGCCCGTCACGCTCTGCGATCTCCAGGAGGGTAGTCTGTTGTCGCAGTCAGCACTCCAATCCACAGGCCTCGACTTCATCGACGAGCTTCTCGGCGGAGGCCTGGAGCCGGGGACGCTGACCGTCGTTCATGGAGCGACCGGGGTCGGCAAGACGCAGTTTGGTCTGAGCTTTCTCAACGGCGGGCTTACTGCCGAGGGGCAGCGCGGCGTTCTCCTGGACCTCACAACACGCGGCGACTCACAGCAACATGCAGCTTACGCGGAACGGCTCTTCGGTTGGCCGATGGTTGATGGCGGCCTCGAGTTGGGTGACCTCTGGGCGCTCGACGGGCGCGGGCCGGACCGCTTCACCGGGCTGGATTACTCAGGCAAGCCGGTCACCCGGGCGAATGTCGATCCCGACGAATGGCGCCGATGGAAGAGCCGCCTGAACCTCAAGCTGGATGCCGTCACGGCTTTTCTCTATGGGCATTTCGTCCGGGGCGTCCGGCGCGTGTTGATCGACGGAGTGGAGCCCAGCAAGCGGGTGGAAGACTCCGTCCAGCTCCAGCTCATCGAGTACGTCTACCAGCAGATACTCCGCACGGAGCACGACTGGGTCGCTCGCACGCTGTTCCGGGGTCAATGGCTGCAGAACGAGAGGAATGTGCGCGAGCATCCCTACGACAAGGACGACATCGCGACGATGGTCCTGCAGACCAGTAACGAGGTGATGCTGCAGGACCTGATGTCGCGGGAGGTCGTCGAGGGTGACCTGGCGACCAATGCGAACACGATCGTCCTCCTCGGCCGGTGGCCCGTCGGCCGGCGTTTGAGCCGAGCCGCCTTCGTTCTCAAGCACCGCGGCCGGCCGTGCTCCGACGAGATCGTGCCGTTTGCCGTCACCGAAGAAGGGCTTGTGCGGGCGTGACCGCTCGGCTGCCCTTCGCCGCCGCTTCTCGGCAGGTCAGAGGTGCCTCGGCGTGTGGCGCGGAACGCGCCGTGCGGTCTGACGTATGTCTGAGTAACCAGGAGGAAGATCCCCATGAGCACGCTGGGATTGGAGCCGCCAAAGAACGCGACGGTGCTGTTCGACGGAACCGACCTGAGTGGTTGGGCGACACGCGACGGGGGAGCGGCGGGCTGGACGGTTGAGGACGGTGTTGCCACCGCTGCCGGCGGCACCGGCGACATCGTCAGC